>NZ_JBEUDS010000070.1:0-554 GCF_041060555.1 Parapedomonas caeni
CGGATGAAAAGCCCATCAAAACCAGCGCAAAAAGGACAATCTGTCCGCACAAACGGTCATCCTGTAGGCATCATGCCGCACCGCGGCCAATCAAGTCGCCAAAATCACGGTTGTTGCGGGTGTCCAGCTTCTAATCGAGCGTCTCATCTGCTCTGCGCATTCGTAGAACGCGGCAGGATTCAATCGATATGCCTCTTGCAATACGGCGTCGGCTGTTTCCTGAGTAAATCTTCTACCAGGCCACACCGGAGTGTTTGGTAGGGCGGGGTATGGCCCCTCTGGAGACGGAGCGAGCGCTTGACCAAGTAGGATTAGCTGCTCTTGGCCTGTCGAACCGCGTAGGCGGCGGCTAAATTCGTAAAGCAGGTCGAGCATACCTAAGCGCGATGGAGGTGCTTCCAGTTCTTCGGGAAGTGCCTTTCTCAGGTGGACACCCGCAAAAACCCCTCGCGTTTGGGGCCATGATCTGATTCACTCTGTGCATTGGACGGAGAGGTTTGATGCACTCACGCAGCCTGTTTTCGCTGGCGGAGCACCTGGAGCGGCTGAGCAAG
>NZ_JBEUDS010000071.1:0-516 GCF_041060555.1 Parapedomonas caeni
CACATTGCTGGCATGGTGGTTGCTGATTTGACGGTGCGGACAAAAAGTCCGTGGGCAAAACGCCCGACTTTCACCTTTAGAAAAAGGGAGCCAAGAAAATGGCTATGTCTGTCAATACCAATGCGGGCGCGTTGATCGCCCTGCAGAACCTCGCCTCCACCAACAGTCAGCTGGGTGTGGTGCAGAGCCGGATCAACACCGGCATGAAGGTCGCCTCGACCAAGGACGACTCCGCCACCTTTGCCATTGCCCAGAACCTGCGCGCCGACATTGGCGGCATCAACGCCGTGAAGTCCTCGCTTGATCGCGCCAAGAGCGCGCTCGACGTCGGCATCTCGGCGGCGGAAGCGATCTCCGACACCCTGGTGCAGATGAAGGAAAAGGCGGTTGCCGCTTCCGACGCCGGCCTGGATGCCGACAGCCGTACCGCGCTGCAGAACGACTTCAACGCGCTGGCCGAACAGCTGGTGAGCTACGTCAACTCGGCGTCGTTCAACGGCACCAACGTGCTGAAGA
>NZ_JBEUDS010000008.1:0-140012 GCF_041060555.1 Parapedomonas caeni
TGAACCGGCTTCTCCGAACCGGCAGGCCTGACCGGGCAACATCGCATACCCGGCAGCTATTGCCGGCAAGATCGGACACACAGATAGAGAAGCAACTGGCCGGCGGGGCATCAACCCGCCGGCTTTTCTCGTATCCCCGGATGAACCGCCCCCACCAAGAGAAGTCGAATGCCGGCGATGATCGAGGCTTCAGAGGTTGCCGGGTGGCGGGATGGCCAGGACATCACGATCGGCGCTGCGAAGCACCTCCTCGGCGACACTGCCAAGAAACAGTTTCGCCAGTCCGCTCCGTCCCTGCGTCCCCACGACGATCAAGCCGGCATCCACACGCGACGCCTCGGCCAGAATCTCGCTCGCCGCTCCCGTTTCACCGAAGCGCGCAACCTGCTCGACATTGTCCAGCCCCGTGGACACACAGAATGCCGCCAGTGCGCGCCCGGCCTCCCGACGCTCCTCCTCAATGTAATACTCCCGGTCATCCGCCGGAATCGAATGACTCATGGCGAGCCGGATAGCAGGCGCATCAAAGACGTAGAGCATCGTTGTGAGGGCTGACTGAATGCAGTCCAGCTGCGTGAACCGGGTAACGGCGTTCCGCGCACAGTCTGAAAGGTCCGTAGTCAGCAACACACGACGATAGGCGCCCACCGGAAAGCTGTTGGCCATCAGCACCGGACACGCCACGGTACGAATCGTGCGTTCAGCGGTGGTGCCGACAAACGCATCCTTGACCAGTTGCCGCTGGTGACGCCCGATCACCATCAGGTCCGGCGCCAGTTCCTCCGACGCGCCCACGATTCCCGCGACCGGCTCGGCCACCGGCACCTGCCACCCACAGGCCAGTCCGTCGGTCTGCCGGAGCGTGGCGGCAAGCTCACCGAGCAACTGCTCCGCCATTGCTCGCTGGTTGTCGATGGCGCGATGCGACTGCTCCTGGTCAACCACATGCACGAAGGCGAGGCTGGCGGAGAATTGCCGCGCGAGCAGGACCGCCCGCCGTAGCGTCCGATCGGAGCGCTCGGTAAAGTCCATCGCCACCATGATTGTCTTCATCGCATTCACCTTTTCCGCCGTGATCGCCCCGAGACACTCCGGCCCCCGATGTGTAATAGACTTTACGTGCGATGGCATTTGCAAGAGAAAGCGCTTCTGATGGCGCTCGGGGAAACGGCCCCTGGCCGGCATGCGACCACTCGACAGGCAATCGACACAGTGGCCGCCCGCGCCAACATCAGCAATGGAAGGTCCGCGATCATGACACCTGAGCGGAGACAAAATGTCGCGTCAACGCACCGGATGGACACTACTCATCCGCATTGCGCGAGGGTGGTGGCAATGCAACAGGCGCACCGGACGCTCTGATGGAAACACTGATTGCATCCGTATTTGGTGAAGTGGCGGTCCTGCTGGTCATGGCCGCGGCAGCCGGCTTTGTCGGCATCGCCCTTCGACAACCCCTCATCGTGAGTTTCATCGCAGTCGGCCTGATTGCCGGTCCGTCGGTCCTCGACATGGTGCGCTCCAATGACCAGATCGACCTGCTGTCCGAACTGGGCGTCGCCGTGCTGCTGTTTCTTGTCGGCATAAAGCTTGATGTGAAACTCATCCGCTCACTTGGCGCGGTGTCGCTGCTCACCGGCCTCGGGCAGGTCGCGTTCACGTCTCTGTTCGGCTATCTGATCGGCCTCGCGCTCGGGCTGGGGCATATCGCCAGCCTTTATGTCGCCGTGGCGCTCACCTTCTCCTCGACGATCATCATCGTGAAGCTGCTGTCCGACAAGCGTGAAATCGACGCGCTCCACGGACAGATCGCGCTCGGCTTCCTGATCGTGCAGGATATCGTCGTGGTCGTGGCAATGATCGCCCTGTCCGCCATCGGCATCGGTGCGACTGTCGACGGTCATGGCGGCGGATCAGTGCTTACCGTAGTCACCTCAGGCGTGGCGATGGTGGTACTGGTGACGCTGTTCGTGCGCTATGTCGCCGACCCGCTGACCGAGCGCCTGGCAAGCGCGCCCGAGCTGCTGGTCATCTTTGCCATCGCCCAGGCGGCCATGTTCGCGGCCATCGGCGATTCCGTCGGCCTGGGCAAGGAGGTCGGCGGCCTGCTGGCGGGCATCTCCCTCGCCTCGACGCCCTATCGCGAGACAATCGCCGCCCGGCTGGCCCCCCTGCGCGACTTCCTGCTGCTCTTCTTCTTCATTGCACTGGGCGCCACGCTCGACCTGTCGCTGCTGGGCACCCACATCGCGGGAGCTATCATCTTCTCGTTGTTCGTCCTGATCGGCAACCCGCTGATCGTTCTCGCGATCATGGGTGCCATGGGCTATCGCAAACGAACCGGCTTCCTCGCCGGCCTGACCGTGGCCCAGATCAGCGAATTCTCGCTGATCTTCGTCGCCATGGGAGTGTCCCTCGGCCATGTGGGGGAGGACGCGCTAGGACTTGTGACCATGGTGGGCCTCGTCACGATCGCCGCATCGACCTATATGATCACCTACTCCCACCGGCTTTACGCGCTGTTCGAGCCCTTGCTGGGTGTATTCGAACGCAAGGGTACACCGCGCGAACCCAACGACCCAGGCGCGCATTATCATGACGCCTACGGCGTCGTCATCTTCGGGCTGGGCCGGTTCGGCACCGCCATCGGCCTGCGCCTCGCGAAACGGGGCACCAGGGTGCTCGGCATCGATTTCAACCCCCTGGCCGTGCGACGATGGCGGACGCTGGGCCTGGATTGCGAGTTTGGCGACGCGACCGATCCCGAGTTCATGGCCGAGCTGCCGCTACAGCACGCGACCTGGATCGTATCGACCATTCCGACGCACCCCACCGGCCTCAGCCATGAGGATACGCGAACAACATTGATCCAGCTGAGCCGGGCCATCGGGTTCCGCGGCGCCATCGCCGTGACCTCCCACAGCCGCCAGGACACTGCCACGCTTGAGGCTGCCGGCGCCGATATGGTGCTTGAGCCCTTCCAGGATGCCGCCGACCGCGCTGTCGAGCTGCTGTGTGGCGCCACGCCCGTGGAACGCACCAACATTCCGGCCATCGAGACCGAGGAAAAACCTCTCGCCTGAGGTCCGCGTCGCTGCGGATGGCGTGTCGCCCCCCCGACGCGCGACTTCGAGGCGACGCAAAAGCCCCTCCCCGGTGGCGCCGGAGAGGGGCAGGGTAACGGCAACGACAGACGGGTCAGGCCAGATCGAAGCGATCGGCGTTCATCACCTTGGTCCAGGCCGCGACGAAATCAGCGACGAACTTCTCCCGCGCGTCGTCCTGGGCATAAACCTCGGCATAGGCCCGCAGGATCGAGTTGGAGCCGAAGGTCAGGTCAAGGTCGGTCGCCGTCCACTTCACCGCGCCGGTCTTGCGATCCCGAATTTCGTAGAGGCCATTGCCCGCCGGCGCCCATGTGTAGGCCATGTCGGTCAGGTTGACGAAGAAGTCGGTGGTCAGTGCGCCGACCCGGTCGGTGAACACACCATGCCGGCTGCCGCCATGGTTGGTGCCCAGCACCCGCATGCCGCCCACCAGCACCGTCATCTCCGGCGCCGTCAGCCCCATCAACTGGGTGCGATCGAGCATCAGTTCGGCGGCACTGACCGTGTAGTCCTTCTTCAGCCAGTTGCGGTAGCCATCGTGAATCGGCTCCAGCGGCGCGAAGCTCTCGGCATCGGTCATCGCGTCGGTGGCGTCGCCACGACCCGGCGCGAACGGCACCGTGACCGGCACGCCGGCGGCCTTTGCCGCCTGCTCGATACCGACATTGCCGGCCAGCACGATGACGTCGGCCACGCTGGCGCCAGCCGCCGCGGCAATCGGTTCCAGCACCCCCAGCACCCTGGCCAGACGCGCGGGCTCATTGCCCGCCCAGTCCTTCTGGGGTGCCAGCCGGATACGGGCGCCATTGGCACCGCCGCGCATGTCGGAACCGCGGAAGGTCCGCGCGCTGTCCCAGGCGGTGGCCACCATGTCACCGATGGTCAGGCCACTGGCGGCGATCTTCGCCTTCACTGCCGCGACATCGTAACCGGTCGACCCCGCCGGCACCGGATCTTGCCAGATCAGATCCTCCGCCGGCACGTCCGGGCCGATGTATCGCGCCTTTGGCCCCATGTCGCGATGGGTCAGCTTGAACCACGCACGGGCGAACACTTCGGAGAAATAGGCCGGATCCTTATAGAAACGCTCGGAAATCGCGCGATAGGCCGGATCCTTGATCATCGCCATGTCGGCATCGGTCATGATCGGGTTGTAACGGATCGACGGGTCTTCGACATCGACCGGCTTGTCCTCCTCGCGGATATTGACCGGCTCCCATTGCCAGGCACCCGCCGGGCTCTTCCTGAGTTCCCAGTCGTAGGTGAACAGCAGGTAGAAATAGCCATTGTCCCACTTGGTCGGGTGCGTGGTCCAGGTGCCCTCGATCCCGCTGGTAATGGTGTCGCGCCCCATGCCCTTGCCGCCGGGGTTCTTCCATCCCAGCCCCTGCTGGTCGACCGATGCCCCTTCCGGGTCGGGGCCCAGCCGCGACGCATCACCATTGCCATGACACTTGCCGACGGTATGGCCGCCGGCGGTCAACGCGACGGTCTCCTCATCGTTCATTGCCATGCGGGCGAAGGTCACCCGCACCGCCTGTGCCGTCTTGAGCGGATCAGGTTTGCCGTTGACGCCTTCGGGATTGACGTAGATGAGGCCCATCTGGACAGCGGCCAGCGGGTTCTCCAGCGAGGCTTCATCCTCGCTTTCGTAGCGATCCTTGGCCAGCCATTCCTTCTCCGACCCCCAGTAGACATCCTTCTCAGGGTGCCAGATATCCGGGCGGCCGAACGCGAAGCCATAGGTTTTCAGACCCATGGTTTCATAGGCGATGGTGCCGGCCAGCACGATCAGGTCCGCCCAGCTCACCTTGTTGCCGTACTTCTTCTTGATCGGCCACAGCAGGCGCCGGGCCTTGTCGAGGCTGACGTTGTCGGGCCACGAATTGATCGGCGCGAAGCGCTGGTTGCCGGTGCCGCCGCCGCCGCGGCCATCGGCGATGCGATAGGTGCCCGCGGCATGCCATGACATGCGGATCATCAAGCCGCCATAATGACCCCAATCAGCCGGCCACCAGGCCTGGCTGTCGGTCATCAGTGCGCGCATGTCCTGTTTCAGGGCCTCGAAGTCCAGCTTCTTGACTTCTTCCCGATAATTGAAATCCGCACCCAGCGGATTGGTCTTGGTGTCGTGCTGGTGCAGGATGTCGAGGTTCAGCGCATTGGGCCACCAGTCCATCGTGGACATGCCGGCGGCCGTATTGCCGCCATGCATCACCGGACATTTGCCGCCGGTCGACTTCATCTCGCTCATGTGCCTTCTCCCTTGCCAAACCGGATCCACTGTCACCGGGCTGTTGCGTGTAAAGCGATGGTAGGAAGAAGCATTTGATTGGTAAAATTAATTATTAAAGTCTCTGTAATCGCCTCGGTGAATTTATAATACCTGGAACCAATAGCTTCTCACTGCTAGGGCGTGATGGCAAGGAGCCGTCGCACGCGACCAGGCCGATGGTCTGGGTCCGCCTCAGGACGGCCGCGCCGGCGGCTCATAGGGTGGAATCTTCTCGAAAACGCTGTCCGGCGTCGCCAGCATCGCCTGATACTGCGCCTCCGGGTACTGGAGATGCGGCCGGGCGGGGTCAAACGCCGGCTGCGGTACCGGCGACGGCCCGGCATAGGGCGCCGGCGCCAGCATTGTCGCTGCCTCGGCCTCCGAGATCGCCAGCCGGTCCAGCATCGCCTGGTCGACCCAGACGGCGGGGTCGAGCGTGCGATAGGAGGTGGCGATTTCCAGTGTCATGTTCTCCGGCCCGGCGAAATACAGCGACTTGCAGAAGCCATGGTCGATCGGGCCGATGATCGGCACGCCATGGCTGCGCACGCGGTCACGCATCGCCAGCAGCGCGGCCTCGTCGGGCACGTGGAAAGCGACATGCTGCAACACGCCCGGCGCGCAGGGGATTTCGCCCCGGCCGGCGTGGGTCACGCCCATGGTGGTGGGAATCTTCTCGCCGCCGGGCACATAGACCAGCGAGAACAGGCTGTTGTCGTTCATGCGCAGGAAGGCGTGGATGGCGCCTTCGACGCCGTGCATCTCGAAGATCGCCACCAGCGGAAAACCGAGCACCTGGGTGAAGAACTCCAGCTGCTTCTTCATGTCGCCGGCCATGAAGGCGATGTGATGCACGCCGTCGGGATGCTGGCCATCGGGATGCGGGGTCGTGGTCATCGCGTTGTCCTCCTTGATTCAGGTGTCGGTCCCGGTTCGCCGTGCGGTCTCAGCCGGCGCGGGCAAGCTCCCGCAGCTTGTTCTTGGCCACCTTGTTCAGCTCCGCGCGCGGAAACTCGTCCAGGAAGCGGATGTCCGCCGGCACCTTGAAGCCGGCCAGCTGGTCCCGGCAGGCGGCGTCGATCGCCGCGCGCAGCACGTCGGTTGGGCTGTCGGCGCGCACGAAGGCCACCGGCACTTCGTCCAGCATCGGGTGCGGCCGGCCGACCACCGCGGCCTCGCGCACGCCGGCGACGCCGACAATGACGGCCTCGATTTCCGAGGCCGCGACATTTTCCGCGCCGACCTTCAGCATGTCCTTGGCGCGATCGGCGAAGCGCAGATGGCCCTCGGCGATCTGGTAGACCCGGTCGCCGGTGTCGAACCAGCCCTCGGCATCGAAGCTCGCCGCCGTCGCCGCCGGGTCGTTGAGATATTCCAGAAACAGCGCCCGCCCGCGCGGACCGCGAATCTTGAGCAGGCCGGTCTCGCCACGCGCGACAGGCGCGCCATCGGGGCCGACGATCTTCAGCTCATACTCCGGCGCCGGCATCCCCATCGACATCGGCGGCGCCGGCAGCTGCGGCGGCGTGTAGGTGCCGTGGGTCACCGTCTCGGTCATGCCCCAGGCGCCGACGATGGTAAGGCCGAACAGCGCCTCCAGGCCGCCGATGTTGGCGGCACCGACATTCCAGTGGCGATAGCGGTGGTCGGCCGGCACGTCCTGGCCGGCAAGCGCCTGCAGCGCGAAGGGAATCACATTGCCCCAGGTGCAGCCGTGCTTCAGCGCCACCGGCCAGAAACGGCTGGCGGAAAATTTCGGCTGCAGCACCATCCGTCCGCCCGACCACAACACCGGGAAGTGCCCCCAGCTCATCGCGTTGGTGTGGCACAGCGGCGTGAACACCAGCGCGCAATCGTCGGCGCCAAGCTGGTTGTGCGCCGCGCCAATCTGGCCACCCCACAGCACGTTGCCATGGGTCCACACCACGCCCTTGGGCCGCGAGGTGGTGCCGGAGGTATATTGCACCGACACCGGCGTCATCGGGTCGAAGGTGCCGGTCTCGATCGTGGCGCCATTACCGGCGAGGTCGGCGAAGTCGAGGATGCCGGCGGCCGGCGCGACCACGGGAGTATCGGCGGGAGTATCGGTGGACGGGATCTGGGCGACCCAGTCCAGCCGGGCGCCGGTCTGGGCCAGAACATCGAGATAGGCGCTCTCGACGATTGCCGCCCGCGCGCCGGAGTGGCTGATGAAATAGGCCAGTTCCTTCGCCGCCGAGCGCGGGTTGGTGGTCACCACGACAACGCCGAGCATGGCGCAGGCATGCCAGGTCAGCAGGAACTCGGGGCAGTTGCCGGCATGCAGCAGCAGCAGGTCGCCCGGCGCCAGGCCGCGGTCGCGCAGGCCGGCGGCGAGATCGCGCGCCTGGCCGTAAAACTGCGTGTAGCTCCAGACGCGCGGGCTGCCGGTGAACGGCTCCCATGCCAGAAACGGCGCGTCCGGCCGGCGGTCCGCCTGCGCGCGCAGCAGCCAGGGCACGTCCTTGCCGGCGAACGGGTCGAGACCGGCCATGGTGTCAGCGACCGTTGAAAACCGGCTGGTACGCCGCCGGGTCGGGGTTGGCGAGCCACATGGCGAGCGCGTTGCGCACGTCCTCGCTGTGGATCACCTTGTTCAGCTCCTCCTGCTCGCGGGCGAAGAAGTCGAGCTGGCCCTGGCTGGTGCCGAAGCCCACCAGCGCCTTGACGCCGCGCAGCGCCAGCGGCGCGCGGCCGGCCATGTTGGCAACGAAGGCGGCGACGTCGGCCTCGTAGGTCGCTGGCGGGTAGAGGCGGGAAATCAGGCCGATCCCGAGTGCCGTGGCCGGCGCCATGAACTCGCCGTGCAGCAGCACGTCGAGGGCGCGGGCCCGGCCGAGCAGGCGGACGCAGTGCCAGGCACCGCCGCCGCCGGGCACCAGGCCGAAGCTGGTCTGCGGCAGGGCGAAGGTCGCCTCCGGGTGGTCCATCATCAGCCGGAAATCGAACGACAGCGAGAATTCGCAGCCGCCGCCGCCGACCACGCCGTTGATGGCGGCCACCGTCACCGCGCGCAGATTCTGGATGCGCAGCGCCAGCTGGTGGATGCTGCTGACCAGCTCGGGGATCTGCTGGTAGATTTCCAGCATTTCCTCCGCCGCCGAGCGGCCGCCGACCTCGACCTCGCGGGTGCCCTCGGCATAGGCCTGCATCTCGGTCAGGTCCATCCAGCGCAGGAACACGCCATTTTCGCCGGTGACGACGAACACCCGCACATCCGCGTCGTTCTCGATGTCGGTCAGCAGATGGTGCAGCTCGGCGAGCATCCGGGAATTGAGCGTCTGCAATGGCGGATTGCTCATCCGGCATTGCAGCACATGACCATCGCGGCTGATGTTGAGATGGCGGTACTGCATCGCGAATTCGTCCTCCCTCGAAAGCACCGCAGTCCGGGGTTATGCGTTGTCCGATCCGGCCCGGCACCGGCGACGACAGTCACCCCGGCGCTTCTTAATGTCAATTAATTTTACCATTTTGTTGTTGGCGTGACCGGGGTGATCTGGCTACGGTCGACGTTGCGGGCAGGCATGGTGATTGCCCCGATTATTAATACGGGACAGAAAGTGGAACGATGGCGCTGACGCTGACGACGCAGGTGATTTCCAACGAACTGGCGGAGGCGCTGATGGCCGGCGCGGCGGCCAAGGCCGAGGCGATGGGCGTGCCGATGTGCATCGCCATCGTTGATCCCGCCGGCGTGCTGGTCCAGTTCAAACGCATGGACCGCGCACCGCTGCTCAGCGTCGGCATCGCCCAGGACAAGGCCTACACCGCCGTCTCCTTCGGCATGCCCAGCCACGAGTGGCACGATTTCATCAAGAACGATCCGCCGCTGCTGCATGGCATTGTCCATACCCCCCGCCTGGTGGTGTTCGGGGGTGGCTATCCGGTGAAGGTGGACGGTGCCGTGGTCGGCGGCATCGGCGTCAGCGGCGGCCATTACAGCCACGACATGGAGGTCGCGCAGGCGGCCCTGGCGGCGGCGGGGCTGGCCGGCTAGACGCGGTCAAGTCCGCAGTCTTCACGCCAGCAGGCCGCGCACGATCATGTCCGCCGCCATCTCGACGGTCTGGTCCAGCGTGGCGGGCGTTGCCTTGAGCTGGCCATTGACCGCCTCGATCAGCGGTCGCAGCGCCACCAGCGCGCCGGCGCCGTGCGCCAGCAGGGTGAAGGCGATGGTGACGGGCACGTCGCGGAACACGCCACTGGCGCGGCCTTCCCGCAGCAGCGCGGTGATCGGCCAGTCGAGGCGGCAGAAATAGGTCTCGACGATATAGTCGAGCCGCGCGCTGGCGCGCGCGCCCTCGACGTTCATCAACTGGACGATGGCCGGGCAGTCGGCGACGGCGCCCAGAAAATCGATGCAGGCGGCGCGCAGGCGCTGCTCCACGCCGGCCCCGGCGGGCAGCCGGGTGGGCGCCGCCGTCATCCGTCGGTGCAGGCCACCCATGCCGTGATCGACGGCCGCCGCCCATAATCCCTGCTTCGAGCCGAACTTGGCATTGAGCAGGCTGTGGCTGACCCCGCAGGCGCTGGCAATGTCGCGCACCGACACGCCCTCGAAGCCGCGTTCGGCGAAGGCGGTCAGGGCCGTGTCGAGGCACAGGGCATCGGGCGCCGGCGAGGGATCGGCAAGGCTGGGACGGCCGCGACGGCGTCTGGCGAGCGTGGAAATCATGCCTCTTCCCTAGAGCCTGATCGTGCCAGAGGGAAGCGGTCAAGGCCTGGCACGAAAAAATAGACAAGTGGAAATTATTTTGCCATGAAGGGGCGATAACGACAAGGAAATTGACAATGCCCGCCACTGACGCCGACCTGATCCAGCGTGCCCGTGATCTTGCCCCCGGTATTCGTGCCCGCGCCGCCGCCGCCGCCGAACAGCGCCGCCCCCATGACGACACCATTCGCGAACTGATCGACGCCGAGATCATCCAGATGCTGGTGCCCCGGCGCTGGAACGGTTCCGAGGCGAGTCTCGCCACGATGATGGAGGTGGTGGAAATCCTGAGCGCCGCTTGCCCGTCCACCGGCTGGATCGCGGCCTTCTACATCAGTCACAACATCTACGTCGCCAAGTTCCCCGAGCGGACGCAGGAGGAGCTGTTCGGGCCCAAGGGCTACGTGCTGCTGCCAGCGGCGTCCGCCGCCGACATGGAGGCGCGCAAGGTGTCCGGCGGCTGGGAGGTCAGTGGCCGGGCGGCCTGGGGGTCGGGCATCGTTCATGCCGACTGGGTATTGATGAGCGGCAAGGCCGAGGATGGCCCGCGCTCCTTCCTGATGCCGGTGGCGGACGTCACCATGCTCGACACCTGGCACTATGCCGGGATGGCCGGCACCGGCAGCAACGATTATGTCGCCGATCGCGTGTTCGTGCCCGATCATCACGTGTTGACCGCCGCCGAGTTCCATGGCGGCGCCACCGAGGGTTCGCGCGGCCACGCCAATCCGCTCTATTCGGTGCCGTTTCTGATCGCCGCCTACTGCACCATCCTGCCGGTGCTCACCGGCAGCCTGAAGGGCGCGCTACACGCGTTCGAGGAGCTGGTGGAACGCAGGGTGCGCAACTTCAGCGGCGTCGTGGTGCGGGACCAGCAGCATGCCCATGTGACGCTGGGCGAAATGGAAATCGCCACGCGGGTGGCCAGCGACATGGCGCGCGCCGCCTATGGGCGTGCCATCGACATCCTGAACAGCCGGCCCTTCACCTTCGACGATCGCCTCGCCATCAAAGGGCACACAGCCTTCGTGTCCCGTCACTGCCGGGAAACGGTCAACCGGATGATGGCGGCGGCCGGCGCGTCGAGCTTCCATACCGGGCAGGCGCTGCAGCGGATCTGGCGGGATCTCAACACCGTCTGCTCGCACGCATTCTGGGATTGGGACTCGACGTGTGAACTGGTCGGGCGCCATCATCTCGGTCTCGCTCCCAACCATCCGCTGGTTTGAGGGACGCTCCCTCTCCGCACCGGCCGGAGACCGATGACGCCAATAAAGTTGACAAACCGGGCGAAGGGGGAAATAGTCAACATAATTGACTTGTAGAAGCTGGAAACCAGCTCTTGGGGAGGAAGAAAATATGGCAAGAACGCACGGCACTATCATGGGCACGGCGGTTTCCGCCCTTGTGCTGTCCCACGCGGGGGGCGCCTGGGCGCAGCAGCAGAGCGTCGACCTTGAAGGTCTGGCCGAAATCGTCGTCACCGCCCAGAAGCGCGAGACCAAGCTCGAACGCACGCCGATGACCCTCAATGTCGTCAGCGGTGATCAGGTGGCGGCCATGGGCATGGTGGAGATCAAGAATCTGTCCGCCAACGTGCCGGGCCTGACAATGCATGAATCGCCTGGCGGTCTCAGCGGCGTCAGCGTCCGCGGTGTCGGCACCTCGGCCGGCAGCCAGGTGTTCGAGCAGTCGGTCGGCCTGTTCGTCGACGGCATCTATCACCCTCGCGCCCGCCAGTATCGCGACGCCCTGTTCGACATCGAGCGGGTGGAAGTGGTCAAGGGCAACCAGGGCGTGCTGTTCGGCAAGAACACCAGCGTTGGTGCCGTGAGCGTGATCTCGCGCGGGCCGGGCGCGGAGACCGGTGGCTACGTCCAGGGCCAGGTCGAGGCCAATTATGGCAGCTATGGCCTTGAGGGTGCTCTCGACGTCGTGGCGAGCGACACGTTCAGCATCCGCATCGCCGGCATGTACGACGATCAAAAGGGCTTCGTGCGCAACTACACCGAGGACCGCGACGAACAGTCCGGCGAGCGCTACGTGATGCGCGGTGTCGCGGTGTGGGATGTGACCGACCGGCTGTCGGTCCGCGCCAAGGCGCAGATCAGCCGGCTCGACATGACAGGCACCAATTTCGAATTCATCACCGACACCAATACTGCGGCCCTGCAAGCCCTGGGCGTGGCCGATGGCGGCCTGTCGAATTACGTGAAGTATGAGTCGGCGGGCGATGCCGGCGAGGTCATGGACTACCAGAAGAGCTATGATAATTCGCTGGAGATCAACTACGACCTCGGCGGAGACTACACCCTGACGGCAGCCACCGGCTACACCAAGTTCGACTTCACCAATTCCTTCGACTCGGACTCGACGCCACAGACGTATCTGTTCTCGCAGTTCAACGAGAAGTTCAATCAGTTCACCCAGGAAATCCGGGTGACCTCGCCGGCCGGGCGGACGGTGGATTTCATCGCCGGCGCGCTCTACCTGCACTCGAAGACCAAGTACAACTACCTGACCTTCTATAACGCCTTCCCCGTGCTCGGCGGGCTGTACGGCACCATCTCGCAGCGGTTCAACCAGAAGGAAGACACCTTCGCCGGCTTCGGCCAGGCCACCTGGCACATGACGGAGACGCTCCAGTTCATGGTCGGTGGTCGACTGACGACCGACAAGAAGAAGGCGGACTTCAAGAAGACCGTCATCGACGATCTGGGCTATCCGACCGGGCTGGTGGCGCTGGTGGGCAACGGCCCGCTGCATGAGGAGGATGTGCGTGACACCACGTTCGATTTCTCGGGCACGCTGAGCTACAATCCGACGCCCGGCTCGACGCTCTACATTTCCGCCGGTCAGGGCAACAAGGGTTCGGGCTTCGTCAACCAGGCATCGCTCGCGGCGCCGTGGCCCACCACCTTCCTGGTACCGGTGGAACGCGCCACCACTTTCGAGGCGGGCATCAAGGGACGTTTCCTCGACAATCGCGCCTATATTTCGCTGGCGGCCTACCACCTCGACATCAAGGACTATCAGGACAGCTTCTACAATTCGACCGCGCGCGCGTTCCAGGTGCGCTCGCTTGATGCCAAGAGCAGCGGCTTCGAGGCGGAAGGCCAGTTCAAGATCAACGCGGCGCTGACGGCCTACGGCAACCTTGCCTGGAACCCGGAAGCGAAACTGGAGAATGGCGAACGGATGCAGCGTTCGCCGCGTTTCACCTCGCTGCTGGGCCTGCGCTACAACGTGGCGCTGTCAGACACGATGACGCTGTCGGGCTTCGGGCAATGGGTGCATTCCTCCAGTCTGTTGCACCAGCCGGCCTCGGCGCCGGGCGATAACTGGAGCCTGCCCTATGACGTGTTCAGCGCCCGCGTGCAGCTGACCTACGAGCCGGCGCGTCTGAGTGTCTACGTCGCCGGCGCCAACCTGTCGAAGGAGGTCTATCGCACCTTCGCGTTTGGCAGCCCGATCGGCATGGGCGTGGTCGGCGCGCTCAACGACCCGCGCACCATCACCATCGGCGTACGCAAGGATTTCTGAGGCCTGTTCATTCAAGTTATTCCCTGATTTGTTCATTGGCCTGCGACGAGCCCTCCCGGTACCCACCGGGAGGGCTTTTTCATCGGACGGGGCTGATCAAGCCGGACACGCAGGTGCGCACGAAGACGCCGCGCGCTTGCGTTTCAGCAGGCGGATGCAAGGGTGTCGGTCTAGCCGCGCAGACGGATGGGCAGCGTCTTCATCGCCCGCACCATGTTGGAGCGGACGTAGGTCGGCTCGGCGGCGAGCGCATAGTCGGGGAAGGCCGTCAGGAAGGCCTCCAGAATCAGACGCAGCTGAAGCACCGCCAGTCGCCAGCCGAGGCAATGGTGCACACCATAGCCGAAGGCGAGATGGCGCTGGGCATTGGCGCGCCCGAGGTCGAGCCGGTGCGGATCCGCGAAGATCGCGGGGTCATGGTTGCCGGCGCCATAGAGCATGGCCACGCGCTCTCCGGCGCGGATGCGGGTGCCACCGACATCGACGTCACGGGTCGCCGTGCGTGCCATCTGATAGACCGGACTGAACCAGCGCAGCAGTTCATGAATCGCCGGGGGAATCAGCGCCGGCGCGTCGAGCAGCAGCCGCCGCTGGTCAGGATGGTGGCCAAGCCCCCAGATCGCGCCGGCGAGCGAACTGCGGGTGGTTTCGTTGCCCGCCGAGATCATGTTGGAGAAAAAGCTCTTCTGCTCCACCGGCGTCAGCGGCCGGCCGTCGACGGTAGCGTGGGCGATCCGGGTCATCAGATCGTCGCGCGGTTCACGCCGCCGTGCTTCCAGCAGATCCCAGCCATAGTCGAAGATCGCCATGAAGCGCTCGCTGGCGACCTCAAGGGTGGGCGACAGCTCCGGGTCGTCGATGCCGAAAACGGCGTTGGTGAACTCGAACACCCGCCACTCGTCGGCCTCGGGCACGCCCATGATCGCGCACACTGTCTTGATCGGCACGATCGCGGCGACCTCGGTGACAACATCCACCTCGTCGCGCCCGGCCAGTCCGGCGAGCAGCGCATCGATCGAGGCGCGGACGCGAGTCTCCGCCTGGGCGATCGCCGCCGGCGTGAAGGCATGGCTCACCAGCGACCGGAAGGCGTTGTGCTCGGGGTTATCCATCGCCAGCATGAAGCGGCTGAGCACGAGACCGATTTCCGGGTCCATCGCCGCGAAGGTGTCAGGCGGAATACGAAAGCCCTGAGTGGAGGTAAAGTTCTCGGCATCAAGCGAGACCGACCTGATATCCTCGTAGCGGCTCAACGCCCAGAAGCCGGGCTGTATCGCCGAACCGGGGTGATGATAGACCGGCACATGTTCACGCAGCACGTCATAGGCCGCGTGGGGGTGGCCGTTGATGAAACTGTCGGGATTGATCAGGCTGAAGTCAGGCAGCGGCCGCATGTCGAACCCTGTTCCTTGATGGTGAAACGTGCGACCAACCGATCGCCGGCGCCGGGTCTACAGCAGATCGGCCGGTGTGGTGGGAAAGCCCAACGCAACCTTGCCGGCGAGAATCGCGGTGCGGTCCCAGTCGAACATGACATGGCCGCGCATGACCTGCAGGTCGCGAAGCTGGCGCTGGAGCGGCGCGTCGAGCATGGCCGCGCTGGCGCCGGCGGACGCGGCGAGGCGATCCACCGCGGTGTTCGCCAGCCGGACGATCTGCGCGCCAGCCAGACGCATCGCCACCTGTATCTCGACCGAGGCCTGAGCGCCGTTCGGTCCTTCACGCTCCAGGGCCTGCCGCGCCTCCTCCCAGACCAGCCGTGCCGCGTTGACCTCGGCCAGCGCCTCACCCAGCCGCAGGTGGGTCGACTGCAACTCGCCCTGGCGTGCGCCGCCACTGAACGCCTGCTGCTTGGTCCGCATCCGATCGCGGTAATAGTCGAGCGCGGCCTCGGCGGCGCCCAGTGCCGGTGTCGCCGCCACCAGCGCCAGCGCGGCGCGCAGCGGGTAGCCAAGCGTCGAGCCAGGGTGCAGCGCTTCACCCGGCGACGCCCCCGCCGCCATCTGGCGGGCCGGCAGGCTCAGATGTTCCGGCACGAACACGTCGCGCACGACAACCGCCTGACTGCCCGTCGCGGCCATGCCCGAAACATGCCAGACATCCTCGATCTCGACCTGGCCGATCGGCAGGGCGAAGAAACGGAACTCCTGGGTGTCGGCCTCCACCGCGTTCACCAGAACCCAGCTGGCATGGTTGACGCCGGTCGCCCACTCCCAGCGGCCGGCAATCCGGAAGCCGCCTGCCGCGCGCTTGGCCTTGCCGGTGGGCGCCAGCGGCGCCGGCGCCAGCGGCATCGCGCCATCCTTGAACAGCACCGCCTGGGCCTCGGCGCCTAACTTGGCGAGCATCCAGGCGTGCAATGCGAGGAACGACAGCGTCCAGCCGCTCGACGCGCAACCGCGACTGAGCCGGCGTACCACGTCCATGAACGTGGCGAAGGTCACGCCCTGGCCGCCGACGCCCGCCGGCGCAAGGATACCGAAGAACCCGGCGTCATGCGCTTCCTGGATGGTTTCGGGCGGCAAGGTCCGGCTCGCCTCGGCTGCCACTGCCCGGGCGGCCAGTCGGTCGGCGAAGGCATCCGCCCACTGCGACCAGTTTTCTCCGTTTTCCGCGAGCATGGCACTTCCCCGTCACGCCCTGATTCTCTCCAGCACCGGAGGTCGCGTGTCACCGCCGGTCGATAACGATTGCCCTGCGACCATGGATGTTGTCAATATTATTTACATTATGTCACCAACAGGACCGCGACAAACCGCCTTGCGCGACCCACACGAAGTGGGAATAAGAAGGGCATGAAAAACTCCCTGCTGATGCTCGATCTGGTGCGGGCCTTCTACTGGTTCGACGAACAGCTGCGCTCCCGGCTGGCGGAGCAGGGATTCACGGCGGTGACGCGCTCGCAATCGCTGGTGCTCGCCAACGTCGCCAACGGCGAAACCCGCGCCTCGCGGATCGCCGCCAACCTTGGCGTGTCGCGGCAGGCGATGAGTCAGCTGCTGGCCGAGATGGTCAACAATGGTTTGGTCGACACTGCCCCCGACCCGGCGGACCGACGGGCGCAGGTGGTGTTCTTTGGGCCGGCGGGCGAAGAAATCCGCATCGCCGCCCAGAAGATCCTGCGTGATCTCGAAGGCGAGATGGAGCGCGCGCTCGGCAAGACCCAGATGCTGGCGTTGCGGACGGCCCTGCGCCACTGGCCGCCGCAGGACTGAGCGGGCGGCGCCGCTGGCTCAGGTGCAGACAGCACTTGACGCGCCGGCCCAGTAGGGTTTGCGCAGCTCCGCCTTGAGCACCTTGCCGATCGGGCTGCGCGGCAGCGGCTCGGCGCGGAACTCCCAGCTCTTGGGGCATTTGTAGCGGGCCAGCCGGGGTTCCAGGTGCGCCCGCAGCGTGGCCTCGTCCGGCGACGCGCCCGGCACGGTGACGACAATGGCATGCACCCGCTCTCCCCAGCGCTCGTCGGGGACGCCGATGACAGCGCACTCCCGCACGTCCGGATGCAGGCTCAAGGCGTTCTCAACCTCGATCGAGTAGATGTTTTCCGCCCCCGAGACGATCATGTCCTTCAGCCGGTCGGTGACGTAGATGAAGCCGTCCTCGTCCATGTAGCCGGCGTCCTGCGAGTGCATCCAGCCGCCACGCAGCGCGTCCGCCGTCTCGGCGGGACGGTTCCAGTAGCCGGCCATCACGCACGGCCCCCGGCCGACGATCTCGCCGATCTGGCCGCGCGGCACCTCGCGGCCCTGCGGGTCCACCACCATGACCTCGAAGCCATAGCCCGGCACGCCGGCCGAGCGCAGCTTGCCGAAGCCGCCCTCGGGGCGGTGCTGTTCCGGCAGCAGGAAGGTGAGCGAGGGCATCTCGGTCATGCCGAAGCCCTGGATGAAGGCGACGTCCGGCAGCCGCTGCCGGGCCCGCTCGATGGTGGCCGCCGGCATCGGCGATCCGCCATAGCCCAGCATCCGCAGCGACGACAGGTCATGGGCGGCAAGGTCGGCGCGGGTCATGGCGTCGATCACCGCCGGCACCGAAAAGGCGTGCGTCACCCGGTGACGCGCCACATGTTCCATGATCGACGCCGCGTCCAGCCTGGGCATGAAAACGTGGGTACCGGCCACCATGGTCACGGTGAACAGGCCGATATCGGCGAGATGGAACATCGGCGCGCAGTGCAGGTTGATGCAGTCGGGCGTGAAGTGGATCATCATCACCAGGTTGCAGGCGACCGACACCAGGTTGCGCTGGGTCAGCATCACGCCCTTGGGCAGGCCGGTGGTGCCGCCGGTGAAGAAAATCCCCGCAAGGTCGCCGTCCGACCGCCCAGCGTCGGGTGCCGGCGCCAGCGCCCGGACCTGCCGGCGGAAGTCGCCGCCCGCCTCGTCGAACGCCGCGATGGTGAGCGTCGGGCATTCCGCCTTGAGCGCCACCGCCTGCTCGGCAAAGCCGTCGCCCACCAGCAGCAGCCGGGCGTCAACGTCGCGGATCTGGAACAGCAGCTCCGGCACCGACAGCCGGGTGTTGAGCGGCACGATCACCCCGCCGGACCAGAAGATGGCGAAATAGGCGTCGAAATAATGGTCGCTGTTGGCGGCCAGCACCGCCACCCGGTCGCCGGCCTCAACCCCCTGCGCGGTCAGCCAGGCGGCGGTGCGGGCGATATCGTCGGCGACGTCGGCCCAGGTGCGCTGTCGCGCCCCGTCGATGGTGGCGATGCCGCGCGGGTTGATCCGCGCGGCGCGGTGGATGCCCTGGGTCAGTTGCATGACATGTCTGCCCTTCTCAGCCGGCGTCGGTGGGCGTGTCGGCCCACCATTGCCGGAACGCGGGATATTGCGGCTGATCGACCCGCATCTTCTCGACGGTGGTGCGGATCAGATGGTGCTGCACTATGGGGTCGTCGGCGGCGACCGAACCATCGCGCAGGCCCGCCGCCAGCGCCTGATTGAGCGCGGCCAGCGGCGCGTCGCGGCCGAGCAGGGCGCGCAGTCGGGTGGCCTCGCCCGCCGCGAAGCCGGCCGCCAGGGTGTCCTCGCGCAGCGCCAGCGCCACCGCATTGCCGGCGACGCGCTGCTGGAACCCGGCGGGAACGCCGGCATAGAGCGCGTCACGCACCTCGACGAGGATCAGTCTGGCCTCGGGATCATCTTGCATTCCATGCCTCATGGTCGGGCAGCAGCAGCCGCAGCAGATCAAACTCGGTTTCCGAGGCGCGGCGGGCGATCAACGCGCCTTCCACCGTGCGCACGCCGTTCATGAAGGTGGCGCCGACGCCGGCGCACATCAGGCCCCAGTTCAGCGTCTGGAACACCTCCCACGCATGGAGGGCCACCGGGTCCACCGCGCCGCCACCCGCCTCGCGATAACCCGCCAGCAAGTCCTCGCGGATGCCGAAGCCGCCCACCGGCAAGGCGGGTGCCTGAAAGCGCCAGCTGGTCACGCACAGCCAGCCGAGATCGGACAGCGGCGCGCCGACATGGGCCAGTTCCCAGTCCAGCACCGCGCGCACACCCTCCGGCCCGACGACCAGATTGCCGTTGCGGAAATCCCCGTGCACCAGCGTCAATGGCCCGTCCATCGGCAGGTGCCGGCGCAGCCAGGTCAGCGCGAACTCGAACACCGGCCGCGCCTGGCCGGTGGCTTCCAGCCGCCGGGCCATCTGTGCCAGCGCCTCTGCTGGTGCAACGGCGGGCAGCGGCGGCAGCCGGTCGGCCGGCATGGCGTGAAGACGGGCCAGAATCCCGCCACACTGGCGGGCCAGCAGTGGTCGTGCCTCGGCCAGCGCGGCGTCTTTCAGGATGCGCGTGCCGACCGTCTCGCCGGCGATGCGGGCCATGGCGTAGCCCTCGCCGGCCGGCGAGCCCGGCGGCAGCTCGAACGCCACCTGTGGCACCGGAATGCCGCACGGCGCCACCGCGCGCAGCACGGCGGCCTCGGCGAGCAGACTGTCGAGCCCGTTGCGGGCGAAGCGCAGCGCCGGCGGCTGCCGGCGCAGCACCAGCGGGGTCAGGCTGCCATCGGCGTGGGCCAGATCGAAGGCCCAGCTCTCCTTGCTGGCGCCACCCGACAGCCGCTTCAGGCCGCTGACGCGCGCGCCCGCATGCCCGGCCGCGACGGCCGCCTCGGCGATGGCCGATGCCAGCGCCGCCTCCTCGGCCAGCGGCGCCGTCATCCGCGCGCGGCGACCCAGCGCGTCACCACATCGGCCGCCTGCTGCACCAGTTCGGGCTGGCCGAAATAATAATGGTTGGCGCCCTTCACCACGTGATGCTCGATGGTGCAGCCGCTGGCGGCGGCCATCAGGCGGGCGGCGTGGCTGGGCGTGCAGGCATCGTCGGCGCTGTTCTCGATCACCAGCATCGGGCCGGAAATACGCGCGGCACACTTCAGGCCATCGGCGTTGGAATCGTCGTAGGACCATTGCGACAGCCAGCTGCGCAGGGTGGAGAAGCGGGCGAGACCCACCGGGCCGTCGTTGACGACGAACGGGTCGCCCAGCATGCACCAGTTGGGCTTGCGATCGTTGGCATCGACCGCCGGGTCGACCCAGCGCGGGTCCGCCATCGTCCCCTGCACGGTGAAGCAGCGCTCGTGATTGTCGAGCCCGCGCGCCTTGAGATCGGCCAGCTGCTCTTTCACCCAGGCGGTGATGCGGCGGTTGCGGGCGATCTGCCGGGCGCGGTATTCGGCGAGGAAATCCGCCGAGAACGGCGGCTTCGGTCCGGCGGGGTCGAAGATGTTCCATGCCGGATCGCGCTCGAACGGCCGGCTCTCGTCGGTGATCGACGGGTCCAGCCATTCGGTCAGCGTCAGGTTGCGCGACAGGTGGGCGGCCAGCAGCATCAGACCGTCGGCGGGAATGAAGTTGGCGGCGTTCAGGTCGTAGGCGTCACCAGCCGGTGTCTGGGTGACACGCGGGTCCTGCGCCTGGGCCTGATAGAACAGCGACAGCGCGCCGCCGCCCGACCAGCCGGCGAGATAGACCTTCTTGTAGCACAGCCGCTCCTTGGCATCGCGCACGCAGGCGGCGAGGTCCATCACTGCCCGCTCCATGATCAGGGCGGTGTCGTTGCCGCGATAGCGGGTGTTGCAATAGATGGTGTGAACGCCGGCACGGGCGATGGCGCCCACCAGCGGCAGATAGGCACCGCCGCCGATGGGGTGGGAGAAAATCACCACGCTGTCCGACGGCGTGGCGGGTTTCAGCAGATGCGCCTCCACCGCCACCTTGCCGATCTCGCCGCCATAGGTGTCCTTGAAGGCGCTGGCTTCGTTGAACAGCACCAGATAGGGGATGCGTTCATATTTGGCCGACATTGGTGATCCTCCCTGATTTCTTCTTTGCTGTTCTTATTTCGCGGCGCCGGCGTGCCGGCCGCGCTGGTCGAGTGCGGCGGCGCCGAACTTGGCTTCCTTCATCGGGCGCGTCCGCGCGGTCCACTCGGCGAGCATGCCGTCGAATTTCGCCGTGGCGTCGGCGAGAATCGCGTCGTGATCCCGGGTGCGATAGGTCAGTTCGACCTGGATGCCGTTGGGGTCGTACATGTAGATCGACTTGACGAAATGATGATCGACCGGCCCCAGCGCGCTGATGCCGAAGCTGTTGATGCGCGCCTGCATCGCCAGCAGGTCTTCCTCGCTGGCGACCTCGAACGCCCAGTGCATGTCGAAGCTTTCCTTGCGCTTGAACCATTCGGGCGTCGCCGAGCCCGGCGCGTCGAAAAAGGCCAGGTATTCGCCATTGTTCATGCGGAAAAAGAGGTGGAGATAGGGGTCGTGTGCGCCGGTGCCCGGCACGTCCTCCAGCACGATGCCGGTCTTGTCCACCAGCCCCAGCACATCGCTGTAGAACCAGATGGTCTGCGCGGCGTCGCGGCAGCGGTAGGCGGCGTGATGCACACCGAGAATCGGGCGAATATCCGTCTGTGTGGCCATGACTTTCTCTCCCTCGTCAAACGGCCGGCGGCCGACACTGTAGGTCGCACCGACGACCTGTCAATCAACTTGACATCACCGCCCGGCCTCCCGCCGGACGGGTCACGCCGCCCGCGCCGTGCCGGGCGCGTTGAGGCGGATCGGCAGCCGTTTCATCGCCCCGACGAAATTGGAGCGGATATAGTCCGGCTCCGCCGTCAGTTCATAATCGGGGAAGGCGGTGAGAAACGTCTCCAGCAGGATCGCCAACTGCATCACCGCCAGCCGCCCGCCCAGGCAATGGTGCACGCCATAGCCGAAGCTGATGTGGCGATTGGCGTTGGCGCGATGGATATCCAGCCGGTGCGGATCGGCGAACATCGCCGGATCGTGGTTGGCGGCGCCGTACAGCAGGGCCACCTGCTCGCCGGCGGCGACGGTCCGGCCGTCCACCTCGACGTCGCACAACGCCGTGCGGGCCATGTGGAACACCGGGCCGAACCAGCGTAGCAACTCCTGCACGGCGTTGGGGATGAGGCCGGGGTTGGCGACCAGCTGGCGGCGCAGGTCGGGGTGATGGGCCAGCGCCCAGATCGCGCCGGATAGCGAGCTGCGGGTGGTCTCGTTGCCGGCGGCGATCATGTTGGAGAAGAAGCTGATCTGCTCGGTGCGGTCGAGCGCCCGGCCATCGCCGAGACGGGCGGTGGCGATGCGGGTCAGCAGGTCGTCGCGCGGGTCGCGGCGGCGCTGTTCCAAGAGCGACCAGCCATAATCGAAGATGGCGAGGTAGCGTTCGTTGGCGACCTCCAGCGATGGCGCGTAATCGGGATCATCGGTGCCGAACACCGCGTTGGTGAACTCGAATACCCGCCATTCGTCTTGCGCCGGCACGCCCATCACCGCGCAGACGGTCTTGATCGGCACGCTGGCGCCGATCTCGCTGACGAACTCGCACTCGTCCCGCCCGCGCAGGCTGGCGACCAGCGCCGCGGCGTTGGCGCGAATGACGGGCTCCAGCCGGGCCAGCGCGCCGGGCATGAAGCTGGAACTCACCAGCGCGCGGAAGTCGCCATGTTCCGGCTCGTCCATCGCCAGCATGAAGCGGCGCAGCACCTGGCCGATCTCCGGCGCCATCGCCGCGCGCCACGGCGTCTGGATGCGAAAACCCGAGGCCGAGCTGAAGCGGTTGCGGTCCTGCGACACGGCGCGGATGTCCTCATGGCGGGTCAGCAGCCAGAACGGCGGCTGGGCGCCGTCGCCCTCGACACGGCAGACCGGGGCCTCCTGGCGCAGCCGGTCATAGGCGGCGTGCGGATGGCCGGTGGCGAAGCAGTCGGGGTCGCGCAGGTTGAAGGGGGCGGCGTCGGTCACGGTCTGTCCTCCCGATGGTGTGTGGCGTCAGCGTGGGTGGCGCCTTATCGTTCGTGCGCCGCTTCCCACGGCAGCTTGACCCGGGTCGAGTGCAGCACCCAGCCGCCGCCGCTGCCGTATTGCGCGTCCAGCCGCATGATGTAGCGGTAGGCGAAATGGGCGAACCACAGACTGGAGGCCACGGTGAGCGCCGGGGTCACCCAGCTGGCCGGCCAGGGCTCGCCGACCAGAAAGGTGCGGATCGCCCAGTAGCCGACGAACAGATAGAGATGCAGGCCAAGGCTGCCCCACAGGGCGATGCGCCGATAGCGCGCCGGGCTGCCGCTGAACGGCAGGCGGACGCTCGTCTCGCCGGTGCCGCTTGTTGCCGTGGTGATTTCCGGATCATGCTCGGACATCGCGATATTTCCTCCCCTGGAACGGCGGTCGCTCAGAACGGCTTGGTGATGGCGAGGAACAGCACGAACACCGCGAACACCACCACCAGCGGGCTGGTGATCAGCAGGAACCACCAGTGCCAGTGCACAGCGCGTTCATAGCCCTGCCAGTCGGCGGTCTTGCGGAAGCGCCACTTCGCGCGGCCCAGATGCGCCAGATGATAATCGGCGATCTCGATGGGCAGGAAGATGCCCACCACGATCAGCAGCTTGAGCATCAGCCAGCCGGTGTCGGCGGTGAAGCCACCGACCCAGTAGAGCAGCGGCCCGGTGATCAGAATGATCGGCAGCGACACATGTTCGTAGATCGCGCCCTGATCGAAGCGCTCCATCACCCAGTTGCGCATGCGCAAAATCTCGGCATCCTCGGGATGCCGGCGCCAGGCCTTGAACACCGGCACCAGGTAGAAGGCATAGGCGACCGACGTGCTCCACACCCACACCATCACCGCCGTCAGATGCACGAACTTCAGGTCAAGATAATGGCCCGACAGAAAATCGCGGGTGCTTTCGAGCACGCGTCCAACCCCTTTTTGTTATGGCGACGATCATGGCCGAGGTCGCATTAAATGTAAAGTGACTTGACAATAATTCAGGGAATGCGTCAAGACGTTCGTCATTGGGGAGACGATCATGCATACGCTGTGGACCCAGCTTGAACGGGCGGCGCGCCTGCGTGGGGACGCGCCCGCCATCAGCGGCGGGGGAGAGACTCTGAGCTGGCGCGAGGCCTGCGGGCGCGCCGGACGGATGGCGCGGGTGCTGCACGATGCCGGCGTGCACGACGGCGCGCGGGTGGCGTTCATCGCGCCCAACGGCATCACCTACATGCTGATGCCGTTCGCGGCTGAGTGCGCCGGCGGGGTGTTCGTGCCGCTCAATTCCCGGCTGGCCGTCAACGAGCTGGTCGAACAGCTGGAGGACGCCGCGCCGGTGCTGCTGATCGCCGCCGCGCCGTTTATTGAAGTCGCCCGCCTCGCCGCCGTCCAGGCCGGTGTACCCCTCTGGACGCTTGGCGAAGGGGGGCATGATGGCGATGTCCGCCTCGATACCCGCATGGCGGCGGCTGAACCGATGGCGCCGGCCGGCACCGGTAACACACCGGTCGCCATCTATTACACCGGCGGTACCACCGGGCGGGCCAAGGGGGTCATCCTCACCGGCGACCGGCTGGTGCTCAACGCCTTGCAGTGGGCGCACGCGGTGTCGGCGCGGGACGACGAGCGGCTGCTGGTGGTGGCGCCAATGTTTCACATGGTGGCGGCGCTCAACGCCATCATCACCGCCGTGCTCGCCTGCGATCTCACCATCCTGGAGCGTTTCACGCCGGAAGCGACGCTGGCGGTGATCGCGCGGGAAGGGGTGACCAATCTCGCGCTGGTGCCGGCGATGATCGACATGCTGCTGGCGGACGCGCACTTGGCCGACCATGACCTGTCGAGCCTGCGCATGCTGACCTATGGCGGCTCGCCGATTTCCCCGCGCACCTTGCGGGCAACACTCGACCACCTGCCGGGGGTGCGGCTTTATCAGATCTACGGCCAGACCGAGGGTGGCCCCACCATCAGCGTGCTGGCGGCCCGGTGGCACTCGGCCGATCCCGCCTGCGCGTCGCGCCTGCGCTCGGCGGGTCGGCCGCTGCCACTGACCGATATCAGGATCGTCCGGCCCGACGGGCAGGAATGCGCGCGCGGGGAGACCGGCGAGATCTGCGTGCGCGGTCCGGCGGTGTCACCGGGATACTGGAACCGGCCGGAAGAAACCGCCAGCGCCTTCCGGGGTGGCTGGCTGCATACCGGTGACGCCGGCTACCTCGACGCCGACGGCTTCCTGTTCATCGTCGACCGTATCAAGGACATGATCGTCAGCGGCGGCGAGAACGTCTATGCCGCCGAGGTCGAGCGGGTGATCATCCAGCATCCGGCGGTGCTGGAGTGCGCGGTGATCGGTATTCCCTGCACGCGCTGGGGCGAGACCGTGCACGCCATCGTCCGGCTGCGCGACGGTGCGAACGTGACGGAAACGGCGCTGATCGATTTCTGTCGCGCGAGTCTCTCGGGGTTCAAGATCGCCCGCAGCATCGATTTTCGCGCCGATCCCTTGCCGCTCACCGCCGCCGGCAAGATCGACAAGCGCGCCCTGCGGAGCCAGGTCGCCGACCGCCGATCCGGGGCCTGAGCGCCGCCGGACCGTCGGCGCGTGTCCGTCACGCCGCCGCAAGCTTGCGCGCGACGTTGGTGACATGCCGGCCCTGGAAACGCGCGGACGCCAGTTCCTGTTCGTTCGGCAGGCCGCCATGCTTGCCGCCGGTCACGCCGCTGGCGCCATAGGGGGTGCCGGCCATGAACATCGCCGGGTCGGCGAAACCCGGCGGCACGATCACCATGCCGAAATGCGCCATCGGGGCGAACAGGGTGAAGCTCGCCATCTCGTTGCCGCCATGGGCCGAGGCGGAAGCGGCGAACGCCGAACCAACCTTGCCGGCGAGCTGGCCACGCGCCCACAGGCCGCCGAGGCTGTCGAGCCAGGCCTTCAGTTCCGCGCTGACCAGACCGAAGCGCGACGGCGTACCCAGCACGATCGCGTCCGCCCATTGGGCGTCCTCGGCGCTCGGCGCCTCGTAAGCGGCGTTCATGCGCGCGGCGTTCTCGCGCCAGCCCGGCACCAGCGCCATCACGTTCTCGCCGACCAGCTCGCGGGCCCGGCGCAGCCGGACCGTGCCACCGCTCGCTGCCGCACCCTCGGCGACGGCGCTGGCCAGCGCCTCGGTCATCCCGTCACGCGAATAGAAGACAATGAGGATGTTGGTCATGCCGAAGTGCTCCCGCTGCTCCACAGCAGCGATAGCGACGATGGCACATATTGTAAATATTATTTACAATATGTGCCATCGATCACTGTCCGGACGAGCAGAAGCCCGGCGACTGGCTCCGGCCGTGGCGCCCCATCGGAGTCGCCATATCAGCCAGAGGCCTCGGAAAACGTGGTTGATCGCGGCGGCCCTGTCCCCACGGGACGCGTCGGCCAGCAGACCGAGGTAAAGCTCACAGTCGTCGTCGTTGAAAAAATACTGGCCGGCGGCGGTTGCCACGCTGGGTGACATGGCAGGGAACATCGGGCAGGACGATGCGCGCAAGTCTGGCCATGGCCACCCTGTCAGAGTGGGCGGTAACTGTCAAAATAGGTATACTGTCCCCGGAAATCTTTGTCGACACAATCTACTATATCGTAATTTTCGAATCCGTCGTTAACATGATTCACCAGGCTGGCAAGGCTCAGCCCAGAGGACCAAAATTGCGCCGCAGAATCAACAAGATCGCCAGCCTTTATGACCACAACACAGTCTCCAATATTTCACGAAGATTCAAGCCGATAGCCATTTTCTAAGATATAGAAAATGCGCCATAATCACTGAGAAAATCGAGAGCGGAACAACAATGCGCTGCTCCCTGTCATACTGCCTCTTAAAATAAAGCCTCTTTACTGCTATTTCATATCTGTAATATACGACACTTCCTTGATTTATAGAAAGTATATAATTTTTGTTTCTTTTTGCATTATCATAAATAAAATATTTAAATGTAACGCGCTTTCCAACTATTTTATTAAAATCAGCCTTATCAAGACATTCTGAGTAATGCCTGTCGTTTGGATAGCATCCAAAATAATATTTTTTTCCACTTGACGATAATACTATCTTTCCCTCACGCCAATTATTAAGTGATTTTTTTTTAATAAGAATACCACTCATGATGAAAGCTTCATTTTCTTTTGGTATTTTATAATAAGAATGACTCCTGGTTTCGAATGCATAATAATGAAATAAAAAAACACCAATATATGCGGAATACTTAATTAACCTTCTCACAATTCGATAATTCAACAAATTTACTATACTCTGTGGGATTCTAATTCCCATGATCACCGCTCCCTCCCCGCCTCTTCGACCGTCTTCATGATCGGCGACAGCAGATACTGGATGATCCGCCGGGTGCCGGTCCGGATCTCCGCCTGCACCGCCATGCCGGGCCCCAGCGGGATGACCTCGCGCCCCACCCGCATCACCGTGTCATCCAGCCGGATGCGCGCGGTATAGACCAGCCCGCGCGACGGCTCCCGCCGGGACGCATCGCTCGCGGGGCTGCCCTGCTCCGTCCTGCCATCGCCTGGAACCGCGTCACGACTGATGTGCTCGACCCGACCCTCGATCAGGCCATAATCGGTGAACGGGAAGGCCTCGAACTTCACCCGCACCCGCTGGCCCTCGCGCACGAAGCCGCGATCCTTGTTGAGCAGCTGCGCCTCGACGATGAGGTCGCCCTGCTCGGGCACGATCACCATCAGCGCCTGGGCCGGCTGCACCACGCCGCCAAGCGTGTGGACGCCCAGCTGCTGCACCGTGCCATCGACCGGCGCGCGCAGCTGCTGCAGGCCGCGCCGGGTCTCGCTCTTGCGCAGCTCCTCGGCGCGCAGGCTGGCGTTGTCTTCCGCCTCCGCCAGAGTGACGGGGATTTTCCTGGCCACCGCCTCCTTGGCGAAGCTCTGGCGCAACTCGGCCAGCTGCATGTCGAGATTGGCGATGGCGGCGCGCGCCCGGGCCGCTGTCTGCTGCTGGATGTTGCGGTTGCGCTGGCGTTCCACCAGTTGCTCCTCCAGCTGCCACAGCAGCAGCTTGGACGACAGCCCCTTGGCCGCCAGCTCGCGCCGGGCGTCGACCTGCTTGCGCAGCAGCGGCAGCGTCTCGTCGATCTTGGCGACCATGCACATGCGGCGAAGGTGTCCGTTCCGGTCACGGGCCGCGCCCGCCCGCCGGCCGCTGCCCCGGCCACCTGCTTACACGGCCTTACCCCGGGGAGACAATACGGCGTTGATTTCCCGCCCTGGTCGCGGAAGAACCATGAGAAGGGGGGGCTGGCGCGGCTCCGGCAGGCCTCGACGAAGGCGCCCAACACATTGAAAATACACGATGCCACACATCGCCATTATGGCAATGTGCCAACGTCGTGTACCGTCAGGCTGTTTTGATGCCCCGCCTCCTGAGCGGTCGGATGCCATGGAACCGGGGGGATAAGCCGCCGCCCGTCGCTTGTCGCGAGTGTCCGTGGTGCCGCAGGAGGGACTCGAACCCCCGACCCACGCATTACGAATGCGTTGCTCTACCAACTGAGCTACTGCGGCCCGGACGATACGCCCGAAGGCCAGGCTGCGCGGGCTATATCAACACCCAACGGTGAACACAAGGTTGATGGTGCGATCCTCCGCCGCCGCCCTGGCTGGCCCCCGCCCGCCAGTACCCCGCCGCTGCGACAGCTTTTCGCATGACGCCGTCGGGACCGCGTGATAGGGCGTGGCGCATGACAGTAAGCCGCCATCCATCCGGCATGAACGGCAGTGCGCTCGCGCTGCTGCTGGTGGCGTGCGCGATCATGCTGCGCACGCTGATCCCCGCCGGCTTCATGGTCGCGCCCGCGGCTCGGGATGGCGGCTGGTCGGTGGTACTGTGCTCCGGCAACGGACCGGTCACGGTGGTACTGGACGCCAATGGCGACATCCGCGCCGACACCCCGGCGCCCGCTGCCCCCACCAAGCATGACGCGCCCTGCGCCTTTGCCGGCCTGCTGGCGCCGGTACTGCCGGTGGTGGGCACCGTCACCCCGCTGCCACTGCTGGCCCCGGCCCTGCACGATGCCCGCGAGACCCCCGGCGCCCGCGTCGGACAGGGCCTTGCCGCGCCCCCGCCGCCAGTGCGCGGCCCACCCGTCTATCGTCTCTAGAACCCTGACGTCCGGGGCCTGACCCCGGGCATTGCCGGCCAGTGCGCGCGCCGCGTGCCGTGGCCGCCTGACCTTATCCGGTGCCGCCCGCATGTCCGGGCCGGACCGTTCGGAGACGATCATGACCACCCGTATCAAGTCCGGCCTGCTGGCCGGCACCCTGCTTGCCACCCTCGCGCCCCTGCTGACCCCCGCCACCGCCCATGCCGATGACGCCGCCGACAAGGCGGCCGACGCCGGTATGCTGAAGCCGATCATCGTCACCGCCGACGCCATGATGAGCCCGCTGGTGGTCGAGACCGACCCGAAGAACCCGCGCCAGCCGGTGCCGCCCAACGATGGCGCCGGCTATCTCAAGGCGATCCCCGGCTTCTCGGTGATCCGCAAGGGCGGCATCGACGGCGACCCGGTGTTCCGTGGCCAGAGCGGCTCGCGCCTCAACGTGCTGATCGACGGCTCGCCGATGCTGGGCGGCTGCGGCATGCGCATGGACCCGCCGACCGCCTATGTCTTCCCGGAATCCTTCGACAAGATCACGGTACTCAAGGGGCCGCAATCGGTGATCCACGGCGGCAGCGCGCCGGGCGCCACCGTCCTGATCGACCGCACTACCGAGCGTTTCACCAGCGCCGGCGCCCGGGCGACCGTCAGCGGCCTGGTGGGCTCCTGGCACCGCAACGACCAGCTGGTCGACGTCGCCGCCGGCGATAGCTGGGGCTATGTGCGCGCCATCGGCAGCCGCTCCCACAGCGGCGACTATGAGGATGGCGACGGCCGCGACGTGCATTCGCGCTACGACCGCAAGAGCGGCACGCTGATCGCCGGCTGGACGCCCGACGACAAGACCACCGTCGAGGTCTCGGGCGACTTCAGCGAGGCGGAAGCCGCCTATGCCGATCGCATGATGGACGGCTCGAAGTTCGACCGCCAGTCCTACCGGCTGAACGTCAGCCGCACCGACATCGCGCCGTTCCTCACCGAGCTGTCGCTCAACGCCTACCATGACTATGTCGACCACGTGATGGACCGCTTCACGCTGCGCAGCTGGACCGGCGGCATGATGGCGGCGCTGAGCAATCCCGACCGCACCAGCTCCGGCCTGCGCACCCGTGCGAAACTGGCGTTCGGCGAGCAGACATCGCTGGTCATCGGCGCCGACTACAACCACGACCGCCACCGCGACCGCGCGCTGAGCGCGGCGGAATACAACGCCGGCGTCGACTACCAGGACAAGGCGCGCGTCAAGGACATGCTGATCAAGACCACCGGCCTGTTCGCCGAGGCGACCCGTGAACTCGGCGCCGACAGCCGGCTGGTGGGCGGCTATCGCCTCAACATCGTCAAGGCGCGCAAGACCAATCTGGCGACGCCGCTGGCCGACACCGACCATCTGCACAACCTGTTCCTGCGCTACGAGAGCACGATCGGCACCGGCATCACCGGCTACGTCAGCATCGGCCACACCCAGCGGGCGCCGGACTACTGGGAGCGCAACAAGCTGTTCACGCTGAAGTCGGAAAAGGTGACGCAGCTGGATGCCGGCGTACTGCTGGACAACGGCCCGTGGACAGGCTCGCTGGCGCTGTTCGCCTCGCGGACCGACGACTACATCCTGCTCTCCAGCATGTCGGGCAAGAACGTCGATGCATCGAGCTGGGGCGGCGAGGCGGACCTCGGCTACCAGCTCTCCAAGGCCTGGTCGGTGCAGGCGACGGCGGCCTATGTGCGGGCAAGCAATCGTGACGAGGACAAGCCGCTGCCGCAGATCGCGCCGCTGGAGGCGACCTTCGGCGTCAAGTATGATGACGGGGCGTTCGTCGGCGGCGTGCTGGTGCGGGCGGTGGCCGAGCAGAACCGCGTCGACATCGGCTGGGGCAACATCGTCGGTGTCGACATCGGCAAGTCGGACGGCTTTGCCACCCTGTCGGCCAACCTCGGCTGGCGGCCGTGGACGGACGCCCTGCTCAGCGTCGGCGTCGATAACCTGCTGGACAAGACCTACGCCGAGCACATCAGCAGGGCGAGCACGCCATCGCTGGCCGGCGACGGCTACATCCAGACGGTGCGGGTCAACGAGCCGGGGCGGACCTTCTGGGTCAAGGCCAAGGCAAGCTTCTGATCCGTCTCATCCCGGCCTAACCGGGAGGGCCGCCCCCGCGGTCCTCCCGGCGGGACGGATACCCTGTCGCGCGACCCCGACGGCTGATCGGCATGCGCGCAAAATTGATACCCGACACATACAGACGATTGATTCTGCTCTTAAGAAAGCGTTAACCTTCGTTTACGCGTGCGCGGCAGGCGCACACAGGGAAGGATCGACCCGGGCCATGTCCGACGCAAGCGATGCTCTGGCGCAGAATCTGGCGGCCGTGGCCGACGCGCGTTTCTATTCGCTCGCCTACATGATGGACGACGCCGTGGTCGTGGTGGATGCCACCAACCGGGTGCGCTTCGCCAACCCCTCCGCCGACCGCCTGTTCGAGGCCGCCGCCGGCGACCTGGTGGGCGCGCCGTTCCTGCTGCCGCTGCGGTCGACCAAATCCGGCCCGGTCAGCCTCGACCTTGCCAGCGGCCGGCGCATCGACCTGCAATGCAACATCGCCTCCACCGTGTGGGACGGCGAGATCGCCTGGCTTGCCACCTTCCGCGACGCCGCGCCGCCCCGAACGCTGGGGCCGGAGGCGATGGAGACGGTGGTCGAGGTGATGCGCGGGCGCTTCCTCTCGCACCTCAGCCACGAGCTGCGCACGCCGCTCAACACCGTGCTCGGCTTCTCCGAGGCAATGGTGATGGAGCTATTCGGCGCGCTCGGCCACGATCGCTACCGCAGCTACGCCAACGACATCCACGGCGCTGGTCAACGGCTGCTGAAGCTGCTCAACGACCTGCTGGACCTCGCCCGCGCCGACACCGGCGACCTGGCACTCGACGAAAGCCTGTTCGACCTCTCCGAGGTGGTGGCGGACGCCCTGCCGGAAGCACGCGAGAGCGCCCGGCGGACCAACGCCCGGGTCGCCGAGATCGCCGTCGAGCCGGTGCTGATGCGCGGCGACCGCGCCAAGCTGCGCCGCGCGCTGGTGCATCTGCTGGCCAATGGCCTGTCCTTCACCCCGGCGGACGGCGAGGTGCGCGTGTCCTCCTCCGTCACCAACGATGGCCGGCTGCTGATCCGCGTCGCCGACACCGGTCGCGGCTTCGCCCGCGAGGAACTGGGTCAGGCCTTCCGCCCCTTCCCGCGCGTGCGCTCGGTGGAGCGCGCCGACCCGCTGGCCGGCCCCGGCGTCGGACTGGCGCTGGTGCGCCGCTACATCGAGCTGCACGGCGGTACGGTCCGTATCGACACCGAACAGGGCCAGGGCACCACCATAACCTGCGCGCTGCCGCCGGAACGGGTGGCACTCGACCTCAGCCGATCCGACCGCGCCACCACCCACTGACCCGGCGCGACAAGCTCGCCCGGGAGTCCGGCGCCTTCTGCTCAGGCCGGTTCCACCTGCCGCTGATAGTCCTTCACGTCGGCGAAGCGGATGTCCGGCCAGCGGTCGGCGTCGTAGCGCAGCGAGAAGGCGCTTTCAGCGAGAAACACCGGCGCACCGTCGAGATCGTCGGCGATCGATGAGCCATGGCTGTCGATGAAGCGCTCCAGCTCCGCCTTGTCGTCCGCCTCGATCCAGCGGCACAGCGAGAAGCGCGAGGTCTCGTAGCTGACATCGAGGCCGTATTCACCCTTCAGCCGCTCGGCCAGCACGTCGAGCTGCAGCGCGCCGACAACGCCGACCATGGCGCCGGAGCCATCGCGCGGCACGAACAGCTGCACCACGCCTTCCTCGGCCATCTGCTGCAGCGCCTCGCGCAGCTTCTTGGCCTTCATGGCGTCGGAGAGCTTGATGCGGCGCAGGATTTCCGGCGCGAAGCTGGGCACGCCGCGGAACACCAGGTTCTCGCCTTCGGTGAGCGTATCGCCAATGCGCAAGGTGCCGTGGTTGGGGATGCCGACCACGTCGCCAGCGTAGGCCTCCTCGGCGAGGCTGCGATCCTGGGCGAAGAAAAACTGCGGCGTGTTCAGGCTCATCGGCTTGCCGGTCCGCACCAGCCGCGCCTTCATGCCGCGCGTCAGCCTGCCCGAACAGACCCGGAAGAAGGCCATGCGGTCGCGGTGATTGGGGTCCATGTTGGCCTGGATCTTGAACACGAAGCCGGCCATCGCCGGCTCCTCCGCCCTGACCTCGCGCGCCGCCGTTTCCTGCGGCCGCGGGCTGGGCGCGAATTCGGCCAGGCCGTCGATCAGGTCGGTGACGCCGAAGTTGCGCAGGGCGGAGCCGAAGAACACCGGCGTCTGGTCGCCATGGCGGAAGCGGGCGAGATCGAAGGTCTGGTAGGCCTCCTGGGCGAGCATCACTTCCTCGCGCCAGGCGTCCGCCGCGCCCGGCTCGGGGAGCAGGCTGTCGATCAGCGGATCCTCCGGCCCGGCGACCGGGGTCGGCGCGCCCTCGACATCGAGCCGGCGCACCTGCCGGCGGCGGATGTCGTAGGTGCCGGCGAAACTGCGGCCGCTGCCCAGCGGCCAGGTCATCGGCGCGATGTCGAGCTGGAGCACGCTCTCGATCTCGTCCAGCAGCTCGAACGGCGCCCGGGCCTCGCGGTCCAGCTTGTTGATGAAGGTGATGATGGGGATGTTGCGCAGCCGGCAGACCTCGAACAGCTTGCGGGTCCGCGCCTCGATGCCCTTGGCGGCGTCGATCACCATCACCGCGCTGTCGACCGCGGTCAGGGTCCGGTAGGTGTCTTCCGAGAAGTCCTCGTGGCCCGGCGTGTCGAGCAGGTTGAAGACGCAACCGCCATATTCGAACGTCATCACCGAGGTGACGACGGAAATGCCGCGCTCGCGCTCGATGCCCATCCAGTCGGAGCGGGTGTGGGTGCGGTTGCGCTTGGCCTTGACCTCGCCGGCCAGCTGGATGGCGCCGCCCATCAGCAGCAGCTTTTCCGTCAGCGTGGTCTTGCCGGCGTCGGGGTGGGAGATCACGGCGAACGTGCGGCGGTTCGCCGAGGGATGGCCGGCAGGGCTGGACATGACGATAAGGCCTCTCGGGAGCTGGCGCGGTCGGTCGACCAACGACACGGCTATAGCCTGATCGCTTTCGGTCGCGACAACCAGGAGCGTTCAGGGTCTGGGCCTGCGCGATACGCAGGAGAGGGCCGCGAGTCAATCAGCCGTTGGACAAGCGGTCAGCCACCCTGGCCGTTCAGGGGCGCCCGATCACCGCGTCGATCGGCTGCACCACGCCGTTGGCGACCAGGATCGCCGAACCGGACAGGGGTGCGCCGTTGACCCGGCCGCCGTCAGCGGGATCGAAACTGACATGGGTACCCCCCAGGGTCATGCCGAGCGCAGTCTGGCGGGGCGACCGTACGTCGACCGCTCCCGGCAACACATGGCTGACCACGAAGGCCATCAGTTTCGACTTGTTCTCGGGCAGCAGCAGATCGTTCACCAGTGCGGGGGACTGACGGGCGAATGCCGCGTCGGTCGGCGCGAACAGCAGGAAGGGTCCGCGACCATTGAACATGATGGCCAGTCCCGAGGCATCGACCAGCCGGCTCATCGTCGAGAACTGCGGTGACTGGTGCAACAGCATATTGATGCTGGGCGTCCCGGCGGCACTCACGGAACCATGCGCACCCTGCGCCTGCACCGAACCGACCATAACCGCGCACAGAATAGGTAACATCGCCACCAGTCGCATTCGACCCCTCACCTGCAACCAGAAAACAAGAAAATATGACCATCCTCTCGCCAAAGAGGAGCGCCGCATAGCAAGATTATTCTTCCCCATGCAACCATTAACGAAGAATGAACGATCGCGCATCTTGCGACCATCGGACGTTCGATCCGTCTGAGTTGCGACTATAAGCGCCCAGATCCGCTTGCTTTCAACAACTGTTACGCCGCCAGACCACATACCAGCCGTCACCAGTGGCGGCACGGGCGGCGTCCAGGGCGGTCACGTCGCGGGTCTCCAGCGTTTCGATGAGCGCCAGCAGATCGCGCCCGCCCGCCATCCCCGACGGCACCACCAGCCGCTGACGGCCGCCGATGACATAGATATGCATCCCATCCATCGACGACCGGCCGTCACTGGTGCGCAGCGCGATCTGGTCGATGTCGTCCCAGGCCAGAGCCTCCTCGCCGCGTTCGGGCCAGGCCAGCACCAGATGGGTGTCGGTGAACACCAGCATCGGCTGCGACGGACCGCCCCCCGCGTCAGGTCGCGCTGGCGCACGCCGGCCAAACCAGCCGCGCACGCGGGACCAGAAGGCGGGACGCTCAGGCATCGCGCGGACTGCTCGCCGGTTTGACGACACGGGCGGCAACCGCCTCGCGGTGCGCCAGATAGATGGTGACGATGAGAATGAGGCTGCCGCCCAGCAGCGTATATCCGTCAATCGGCTCGCCAAACGCCAGCGCGCCGATCAGCACCACCGTGCCAAAGCGGACGAAATCATAAGGCAGCACGGCGGTCGCCTCGGCATGTTGAAACGCGCGAACCAGAGTCGACTGGCCAAGGGTGGCAAGACTGGCGATCAATAGCAGGATGCCAAGCTCCGGCACTGTCGGCCACCGCCAGAATGGCAGGGCGGCCAGCAGCGATGGCGGCAACATCAGCAGGAAGGAAAAGGCCACCACCGAACGCGGACTTTCCGTGCGGGTCAGTTCCTTGATGGCGACGATCGAGAAGGCAGTGGCGATGGCCGCCACCATCGCCGCGAGGATACCGGGCGTCATCGGCAACTGGCCCGGACGCACCACGACCAGCATGCCGACAAAGCCGATGACCAGCGCGGTTGTCCGCCGCCAGCGCAACCGCTCGCCAAGAAACAGGGCGGCCCCCAGGGTGGCGATGAGCGGCGTGGTATTGCTGATCGCCATCGCGGTGGCCAGCGGCGCATGGGATATCGCGTAAAAGGTGGCGAAGGTCGCCACCACGCCCGACGTCGCCCGGCGGACATGCGTCCCCAGCCGCGCCGTCTTGAGCATGGCGCCGCGACCCGACACCAGCATCGGCATGATCAGCAACGAACCCAGCAGGTTGCGATAGAACACGATGATGAACGGATTGAGCGTCTCGCTGGCCCAGCGGATCGCCCCCCACATGCTGGCGAACGCCAGACAGGACACCACCATGTAGGCGGGGCCGCGCGCATGAGCCGGCAATCGGGCGAACAGGGCATCCACGCTTTCGGCTATACGCAGCTCAGCCGGCGCGGTCGAGCCCGCGCGTCGTCAGCTTGCGCGGTCGAGCCCGCGCGTCGTCAGCTTGCGCGGTCGAGCCCGCGCGAGGCCCCCAGCGCGATCGCCAGCATCGCCAGATAATAGGTCGCCCACACCGCAAGCCCTGGCAGCACCCCGAGCCCCGATGGCAGCAGGCCGAACACACGCAGACTGAGAATGGAATCGGAAATGACGAACAGCACCCCACCGACGCCGACAAGCCACGCGTGCAGCCGGCTGCCCATCGCCGTCACCGCCATGGCCGTGAGCACCAGCGTATAAACGACCACCGGAATCATCAGGTCGCCGGCGCGTGGCGCCACCAGCACCAGGCCGACGACGGCCAGCGTCAGCACCAGCACCAGCAGGCCGCGACGCCAGCCGGCCAGCGGCTGGCCGCGATGGCGCCGGAACAGCGCGATGAGAAACAGGTGACCGACGAGGAAACTGCCCAGCCCCGCCGCCAACCCCGGCACCACCACCAGCAGTACGTCGCCGCCGGTGCACAAGGCGAGCCCCAGCACCAGCAGCAGGCGATCAAGGCGCGCGCGCGCCGATGACACAAGGCCCAGCAGCGCGAACAGGGTCAGCAGGCCGACGCCACTGCCCTTTATCCAGGCTTGGGCCGGAATGTGACCGGCGGGAATGAACAGCAGGTAGGCCAGCCCACCGAGGACGGAGGCCAGCAGCACACCGCGCTGGAGCAGCGGCACATCCCGCACGGCGGCGACGGGTGGCGCGGGGGGTGAAGACACGCTCATGCCCTGCCCCCGATGCTTCAGCCGTCGATCAGCCGCGACAGCCGGTCGATGTCGGCCTCCAGCTCGCTGTCGGTCGACTTCAGTTCCTCGATGCGCTTGACCGCGTGCATCACCGTGGTGTGGTCGCGGCCACCGAACTTGCGGCCGATCTCCGGCAGCGAGCGCGGCGTGTAGCGCTTGGCGAGATACATGGCGACCTGACGCGGCCGGGCGATGTCGCGGGCCCGCCGGGCCGACAGCAGATCGGCCAGCTTCAGCTTGTAATAATCCGCCACCTTGCGCTGGATGTCGTCGATGGTGATCTTGCGGTCGTTGGCGCGCAGCACATCGGCCAGCACCTGACGGGCGAAGTCCAGCGTGATCGGGTGGCCGATCAGCGAGGCGTGCGCCGCCACGCGATTGAGCGCGCCTTCCAGCTCGCGGACGTTGGAGGTGATTCGCCGCGCCAGGAAATCCAGCACGTCGGCCGGCATGGTGACACCCGGCATCGCCTCCGACTTGGCATGCAGGATGTTCAGCCGCAGCTCGTAGTCGGTCGGGTTGATGTCGGCGACCAGACCCCACTGCAGGCGCGAGCGCACCCGCTCCTCGATGCCTTCCAGATCATAGGGGCTGCGGTCGGCGGAGATCACCAGCCGCTTGCCGTCCTCGATCAGCGCATTCATGGTGTGGAAGAACTCTTCCTGGGTCGATTCCTTGCCGGCGATGAACTGCACGTCGTCGATCATCAGCACGTCGACGCTGCGAAACCGCTGCTTGAAGGAGATGGTGTCCTTGTGGCGCAGCGCCGCCAGGAAGGCGACCATGAATTTTTCCGCCGACAGATAGACGACCTTGGCGTCCGCCTTGGCCTGACGCACCGCCCAGCCAATGGCGTGCATCAGGTGGGTCTTGCCGAGCCCGACACCACCGTGGAGGAAAAGCGGATTGAAATTGAGCGGCCCGCCCTCGGCCATGCGGCGGGCGGCGTTGTAGGCGAACTCGTTGGACTTGCCGACAACGAAGCGATCAAAGGTGAAGCGTTCCTCAAGGCGCGCGCCCAGTTCGGCGTCATCGCCGGTGTCGATGGCCGGGGTAGAGGGGACAACCGTGAGCAACGGCGCCGACTCGGCGCGCGCGGCCTGGGTGACGATCAGGCGCAGCGACCGCACGCCCGGGGCATGACATGCCCACAACGCGCGCAGGCGTTCGGCGAAGTGATTCTTCACCCAGTCACACATGAAGTGGGTAGGCAGACCGAGCACCACCTCGTCGCCATCCACGCGCACCAGCGACAGCGGCTTGAGCCAGCTCTCGAACGTCCGCTCGCCGAACTCCGCCCGCAGCACGCTGCGAATCGTCTGCCACGGGTCAGTGATCGGTGCCGCCGGCGCTCGCATTTCCCCAGTCATTCAGCCCCTCACACAGCAGTCTTCAAGCGGTCTGGGCGATCAGCCGCGCCGCCCCTGCGCGATCCGCCGCCGTAACGCCGACCAAATGCCCGGTGACCCCTCCGAAGCGGGATCGCTACAGCCAATTCGTCACGTGAAAATCTGTCCCAAGTGCCGGAGACAACGGCGGTCAGAATCTCAACTCAATCCTGACCGACACCAAGGAGGTGTCGCCCGATTAACGTAAAATACAGTCGAAAGCGTCGCCGTTTTCATCTTTTTCTGTAACTTTACGAAGATGGACTGAATGAAATCTTGAGTGTCCGGGAGTCTAGCCAGCGGACTGGTGGTGAACAAGGCCAAGGATTACTCGCGTCGGCAAATAAATTGATTGACACTCACCACGGCGGAGCGGCCGCCAGACGCCTAAGATGATGATTTTTTTGCAGACCCGTGACAGGTCGATTCGCGCCCCGTCAGGGCGGGGCGGAGGCATGCAAAAGGCCCCGCTTCCAACGAAAACGGGGCCTTGGTCCCGGCCGGCACGCCAGCCTGGCGCGCGTCCTTACGCCAGCGCGCGCAGGCGGGCGGTCAGGCGGGAAATCTTGCGGGCGACGGTGTTCTTGTGCAGCACGCCCTTGCTGACGCCACGCTGCAGTTCCGGCGTCGCCGCCTTCAGCGCCGACTCGGCAACATCCTTCTGACCCGCGGCGAGAGCGGACTCGACCTTCTTCACGAAGGTACGGATGCGGCTGACGCGCGCCTTGTTGATGTCGGCGCGACGGTCGTTGCGGCGGATGCGCTTGCGCGCCTGCGGAGAGTTGGCCATGTTCGGTCCTTGAAGCCAATAATAACCCACGGCGCCGGACAGAGCCCGACGCGAGAGCGCGGCTTATGGCAGAAGCCGCGCTCCCGGTCAACTGATGTCAGCGGTTCTTGAAGTTCGCCGGCCGCTTCTCGATGAAGGCGGCCATGCCTTCCTTCTGGTCCTCGGTGCCGAACATCCCGTGGAACAGCCGGCGCTCGAAGCGCACGCCTTCGGCCAGCGTCGTCTCGTAGGAGCGATTGACCGCCTCCTTGACCGCCAGCACGGTGGGCCGCGAATAGGCGGCGATCTCGGCGGCGACCTTCAGTGTTTCCTCCACCAGCGTTTCGACGGGGAACTTGCGCGAGGCCAGGCCGCAGGCCACCGCCTCGTCGGCGTCGATCATCCGGCCGGTCAGGTTCATGTCCATCGCCTTGGCCTTGCCGATGAACCGGGTCAGCCGCTGGGTGCCGCCGGCGCCCGGGGTGACGCCGAGCTTGATCTCCGGCTGGGCGAACTTCGCCTTCTCGCCGACGAACATCATGTCGCACATCATGGCGAACTCGCAGCCGCCGCCCAGCGCATAGCCGTTCACTGCCGCGATCACCGGCTTGCGGGTGCGGGTGAGCTGCTCCCACGTGGCGGTGATGAAGTCCTCCAGATAGACGTCGGAGAAGTTCTTGGTCGCCATCTCCTTGATGTCGGCACCGGCCGCGAAGGCCTTTTCCGAGCCGGTGAGCACGATGCAGCCGATGGCATCGTCGGCATCCAGCGCCTTGAGCGCCTCGGTCAGTTCGGACGTCAGCTCGAATGACAGCGCGTTGAGCGCCTCGGGGCGGTTCATGCGGATCAGGCCCACCGCGCCATGGGTCTCGACGATCAGGGTGTTGTAGCTCATTGGGTCCTCCTTTGAATCTGGCCTTGAATCCGATGGTTCTTAATGGCGGGGCTCATCCGGCTCCAGCAGCAGCCGGACCCGGGTCACCCCCGCCTTGTGGGCAAAATCAACGATCAGCCGGTCGCTGCCGCGCACATAGACCTGGCGATCCGCCATCCGGCCGCCATCGGCGCGCGTCCAGCCCAGCCCCGGCAGCGCACTGGCGTAATAGTCCATCGCCGCCTGCATCGGCACCTGTCCTTCCAGCAAGGTCTCGACGATTCGCCCCTCGGCCTTGTCGAAGCTCATGCGGGCATCGGCCTGCTCGGCGAGTCCCGGCATCAGCGGCAGGTCGAACTCGTCGATCAGCGGCGCCGCCGCCAGCAGCCACAGGCACAGCAGATACTTCCTCATGGTCGGCCTCATGCTTTCTGGCAGACGGGACAGTAGAAGGTCGAGCGACCCGCCTGCACCATCCGGCGCACCGGCGTGGCACAGACCGGACACGGCGCGCCCTCTCGCCCATAAACCCGCCACTGGTGCTGGAAATAGCCAAGTTCACCATTCACTTGTGCATAATCGCGCAACGACGAGCCGCCCGAGGCAATGGCGCGCGCCAGCACGTCGCGAATCGCCCTCACCAGCTTGTCGATCCGCGGCCGTGTCAGGCTGCCGGCCAGCCGGGTCGGGCTGATGCCGGCCTGGTGCAACGCCTCGCAGACATAGATGTTGCCCAACCCCGCCACCACTGTCTGGTCGAGCAGCGCCGCCTTGATCGGGCTGCGGCGATCCTTCAGCGCGGCGGCCAGCGTCGCGGCGTTGAAGCCGTTGCCCAGCGGCTCCGGCCCCAGATGCGCGAACAGCGGGTGCGCCTCCAGCGCGTCCTCGCGGGCGATGTCCAGACTGCCGAAGCGGCGTGGGTCGTTGAAGGCCAGCCGGTGGCCGTCGTCGGTGACGATCAGCACATGGTCGTGCTTTTCGTCCCCGTCCGGATCGAGGCGGATACGGCCGGACATGCCGAGGTGGAGAATGGCCACGTCACCGCGGTCGGTGTGGACGAGGCCGTATTTGGCCCGCCGGTCGACATGGGTGACCCGCGCGCCGGTGAGTCGCGCCGGCAGGTCGGCGGGGATCGGCCGGCGCAGATCCGGGCGGCGCAGCTCGACGCGGGCGATGCGTCGCCCTTCCAGCACGCCGGCCATGCCACGGCAGACGGTTTCGACCTCGGGCAGTTCAGGCATGATCCCTCGCGCATCCGGACACTGCGGCAATGGCGTGGAATTGCGTGCTTCGCAAGCCTCCTCTAGAGAAGGCGCTTTATCGGACGCGCGGTCGCGGCATACCGGGCGCAAAAGGGCGGGCGGCAGATGAACGACAAGGTTTCCTACGGCTACCAGTGGGTCGACCCCGAAGAGAAGACCGCGCGGGTCGGCTCGGTGTTCCGCCGCGTCGCCAGCCGCTACGACCTGATGAACGACCTGATGTCGGGCGGTCTGCACCGGCTGTGGAAGGATCATTTCGTCGCCAAGGTGCGCCCGCGCGCCGGCGAGCATATTCTCGACATGGCCGGCGGCACCGGCGACATCGCCTTCCGCATGGCCGCGCGCGGGGCCCAGGTGACGGTCGCCGACATCAACCCCGCCATGCTGGAGGTCGGCCGCAAGCGCGCCGAGGAACGCCACATCGCCGGACTGGAATGGCAGGAGCAGAACGCCGAGACGCTGAGCTTCGCCGACGCGCGGTTCAACGCCTATACGATCGCCTTCGGCATCCGCAACGTCACCGACATTCCGGCAGCCCTGCGCGAGGCGCATCGGGTGCTCAAGGTGGGCGGGCGCTTCTACTGCCTGGAATTCAGCCACGTCGAGCTGCCCGGCCTGGCCGACGTCTATGAATGGTATTCGATGAAGGTGGTGCCCCGGCTGGGCGAGATCGTCGCGCGCGACCGCGAGGCCTACCAGTATCTGGTGGAGAGTATCCGCCGCTTCCCGCCCGCGCCGCGTTTCGCGCAGATGATTCGCGAGGCCGGCTTCGCCAATGTGCGCCACGAGCTGCTGCTGGGCGGCGTGGTCGCCATCCATTCCGGCTGGAAGATCTGACTTGGCGAGCACCCTCACCCACCTCTGGCGCATGGCCCGCTGGGGCCGCACACTGGGCCGGCACGGCGTGCTGCGCCCGTTCGAGGCCGCCACCGACGCGCCGCCGCTGCTGCGGCTGGGCGCCCGGCTGGCCCGGCTGGGCGTCCGCACCCCGGCGACGCCGCACTATGCCCACGCCTTCGAGGCGATCGGCCCGGCGGCGATCAAGCTCGGCCAGGCGCTGGCGACCCGGCCGGACCTGATCGGCGTCGAGGGCGCGCGCGACCTGCAGCGGTTGCAGGACAAGCTGCCGCCCTTCCCCTTCTCCCAGGCCAGGGCCACCATCGAGCGGGAGCTGGGCGGGCCGATCGCGCAGTTCTTCAGCCACATCGAGCCGACGCCCGTGGGCGCGGCCTCCATCGCCCAGGTGCACAAGGCGGTGACCACCGATGGCCGCACGGTGGCGGTGAAGGTGCTGCGCCCGGACGTCGAGGCGATGGTGGCGGATGCCATCACCACCTACGCCTGGGCGGCGCGGCTGGGCGAGAAACTGGGCGGCGAGCTGGCCCGGCTGCGGCCGCGCGTCGTCGTCGAGATGTTCCGCCACTGGATCAACCGCGAGCTCGACCTGCGGCTGGAAGCCGCCAGCGCCGCCGAGCTGGCCGCCCGGATGGACGGCATCGCCGACTACCGGGTGCCGACGGTGGACTGGGAACGCACCACCCGGCGGGTGCTGACCATCGACTGGATCGACGGCATTCCGCTCACCGACATCGAGCGCGTGCGCGCCAGCGGGCATGATTGCGCCAAACTCGCCCGGGTCGCCGTCTCGGTGTTCCTGCGCCAGGCCATCGTCGATGGCTATTTCCACGCCGACTTCCACCACGGCAACCTGTTCGTCGACGACGCCGGCCGGCTGGCGGTGGTGGATTTCGGCATCATGGGCCGGCTCGACCGGCTGGGCCGGCGCTATCTGGCGGAAATCCTCTACGGCCTGCTGACCCGCAATTACGCCCGCGTGGCGGAGATCCACTTCGAGGCGGGCTATGTGCCGGCGCATCATTCGGTGGAGGAATTCGCGACCGCCCTGCGCGCGGTGGGCGACCCCATTCTCGGCAAGCCGGTGAAGGACATTTCGGTCGGCCGGCTGCTGGAGCAGCTGTTCGCCATCACCCGGCTGTTCGACATGCAGACCCAGCCGCACCTGCTGCTGCTGCAAAAGACGCTGGTGATGGTGGAGGGGCTGGCCGTCACCCTCGATCCCGAGGCCAACATGTGGGAGATCGCCGAGCCGTTCATCGCCGAGTGGATGCGCGACGAACTCGGCCCCGAGGCGCGGGTCGCCGACTCGCTGATCCGCCTGGTGCGCGACGTGCGCACCCTGCCGGACATCGCCCGGCGGCTGATGGCGCGCGTCCCCAACCCCGGCGCGGCCCCGCCGGCGCCGCCGCTGCCGGAAGACCCGGCGCGACCCTTCCCGTGGTGGCTGCTGACGCTGGCCGGCGGACTTGCCGCCGGGCTGGGCCTCGGCTGGCTTCTTTAGGGCGGGCAGGCTATGACCATGGCCATGTTCGAGGGCAAATCCATCCTGCTCATCGTCGGCGGCGGCATTGCCGCCTACAAGACGCTGGAGCTGATCCGCCGGCTGCGCGAGCGCGGCGCCACGGTGCGCTGCGTGCTGACCGAGGGCGGCGCGCAGTTCGTCACGCCGATGTCGCTGGCCGCGCTGAGCGAGCAGCCGGTGTTCACCGACCTGTTCAGCCTCAAGGACGAGACCGAGATGGGCCACATCCAGCTCAGCCGCCTGGCTGACCTGCTGGTGGTCTGCCCCGCCACCGCCGACCTGCTGGCCAAGATGGCCGCCGGTCTCGCCGGCGACCTGGCGACGACGGCGCTGCTGGCCACCGACAAGCCGGTGCTGGCGGTGCCGGCGATGAACGTGCGGATGTGGCAGCATCCGGCCACCCGGCGCAGCATCGCCCAGCTGCGCGCCGACGGCGTGGCAGTGCTTGAACCGGCGTCCGGCCCGATGGCGTGTGGCGAGTTCGGCCCCGGCCGGCTGCCGGAAGTGCCGGACATTGTGCAGGCCATCGCCGCACAATTGGGCCGCGGCACCCGGCTGGCCGGCGTGCACGTGCTGGTGACCGCCGGGCCGACCCACGAGCCGATCGACCCGGTGCGCTACATCGCCAACCGCTCCTCGGGCAAGCAGGGCTATGCCATCGCCGCCGAGCTGGCGGCGCTGGGCGCCACGGTGACGCTGGTGTCCGGCCCCACCGGACTGGCGGCGCCGGCCGGTGTCACCCGCGTCGATGTCGAGACCGCGCTGGACATGGAGGCCGCCTGTGCCGCCGCCCTGCCGGCCGATGTCGCGGTGTGCGTGGCGGCGGTCGCCGACTGGCGGGTCGAGGCGGCGGCGCAGAAGGTGAAGAAGCAGGGCGGCGAACCGCCGGCGCTGCGGCTGATCGAGAACCCCGACATTCTGGCCGGGCTGTGCCGGGCGACCAACCGCCCGCGCCTGGTGGTGGGTTTCGCCGCCGAGACCGAGAAGGTCATCGAGCACGCCCAGGCCAAGCGGCAGAAAAAGGGCTGCGACTGGATCGTCGCCAACGACGTGGCGCCGGAGACCGGCGTCATGGGCGGGGATGCCAACACCATTCATCTCGTGACGCCGGATGGCGTCGAAACCTGGCCGACCCTCGCCAAAAGCGCGGTCGCCCGCAACATTGCCGAACGGATTGCCGATGCTCTCGACCGCTAACGTGGAAATTGCCGTGACCCGCCTCGCCCATGGCGCCGACCTGCCGCTGCCGGGCTACGAGACCTCGGGTGCCGCCGGCATGGACCTGCTGGCGGCGATCGACGCCGACATCGTGCTGGCGCCGGGCGAGCGCCAAGCGGTGGCCACGGGGCTGGCCATCGCCCTGCCGGAAGGTTTCGAGGCCCAGATCCGCCCGCGCTCCGGCCTGGCGCTGAAGCAGGGCCTGACCGTCGCCAACGCGCCGGGCACGGTGGACAGCGACTATCGCGGTGAAGTGAAGGCGATCCTGATCAACCTCGGCGGCGCCCCCATCACCATCACCCGCGGCATGCGCATCGCCCAGATGGTCATCGCGCCGGTGACACGCGGCCTGTGGCGCGAGGTGAGCGAACTGCCGGCCACCGGGCGTGGCGTCGGCGGCTTCGGCTCCACCGGCGTGTGAGCACGCTCACCGACGAGCAACTGGAGCGCTACGCGCGCCACATCGTGCTGCGCGAGGTCGGCGGCACCGGCCAGCGCAAGCTGCGCGCCGCCCGCGTGCTGGTGATCGGCGCCGGCGGACTGGGCAGCCCCTGTCTGCAGTATCTTGCCGCCGCCGGTGTCGGCACGCTGGGCGTCGTCGACGACGATGTGGTCGACCTCTCCAACCTGCAACGCCAGGTGCTGCACGGCACGCCGGACATCGGCCGGCCGAAGGTGGACAGCGCCGCCGACGCCCTCACCCGGCTGAACCCCGACGTCACCGTGGTGCGCCATGCGCTGCGGCTGGACGCCGGCAACGCCGCCGGGATCATCGCCGGCTACGACGTGGTGGCCGACGGCTCCGACAGCTTTGCCACCCGCTTTGCCGTCGCCGATGCCTGCCTGGCCCAGCGCACGCCGCTGGTCTCGGCCGCCGTCGGCCCGTTCGAGGGCCAGCTGGCGGTGTTTCGCGGCTACGAGCCCGACAAGCCCTGCTACCGCTGCTTCCTGCCGGAGGCCCCGGCGGGGCAGGAGCGCACCTGCGCCCAGGCCGGCGTGCTGGGCGCGCTCACCGGCGTCATGGGCTCGTTGCAGGCGCTGGAAGTGCTGCGTGAAATTATCGGCTTCGGGCCCTCTATGGCGGGGCGGCTTCTGCTCTATGATGCGCTGGCGAGTCGCATGCGGGACATCGGGCTGCCGAAGGATCCCGGCTGCCCGGCCTGTGGCGGGAGATGAGCCATGACGACGCCTAACCCCAAGTCCCGGCACCGGAATGGTCTGGCGCTGGTGTTCAGCGAACTGGCGCACGCACGCCTGCACGCCGGCCTCAGCCTTGCCTGCGCCGCCGGCGCCATGGGCCGCCCGGTCAGGCTGTTCTTCCACGGCGAGTCGGTGGCGGCGCTGGAGCCGCACCGCAAGTGGCGCGGCGACGAACCGCTGGCGGCCGCCGGTATTCCCACGCTGGCCGACCTGCTGGTGACCGCGCGCGAACTCGGCATCCCGATCATGGCCTGCCCGTCCGGCCTGCATCTTTGCCATATCACGGCGAACCTGCTGCCGGAGGGCGTGGAGACCGCCGGCATGGTGGCCTTCCTCGCCGCCGCGCACGACGACGAACTGCTGCTGGCATGACGTCATGATACCGGCCCCGACCGCCTGCGCTGGACGTCAGAGGTTTTACTTGCATTTGCAAATTTAAACGGCCACCTTTTCGCCATCGGGCAGGTAGGGGAGACCAAGATGACAGCATCGTCCGCAGACACGCTGGCCAGTTTCGCGGCGTCCATCGCCTCGGGCGCGATCGAGGTGATCGATCTCACGCAGACGCTTTCGGAAGACACGCCGGTGCTGATGCTGCCACCCAACTTCGGCCAGTGCGCCCCCTTCTCGCGGCAGGAAATCTCCCGCTACGACGAGCGCGGCGTCGCCTGGTACTGGAGCAACTTCACCGTCTGCGAGCACACCGGCACCCACTTCGACGCGCCGGTCCACTGGGTCACCGGCAAGGATCTGGCCGACAACAGCGTCGACCGGCTGGCGCCGCGCGACTTCGTGGCGCCGGCGGTGGTGATCGACTGCTCGGCCGAGGCCGCCGCCGACCCGGACTTCCTGCTGGAGGTCGAACACATCAAGGCCTGGGAAGCGCGGCACGGCGCCATTCCGGCGAAAAGCTGGGTGCTGTTGCGCACCGACTGGTCGAAGCGCGACGTGGAGGCCTACACCAACCGCCGCGAGGACGGTGCCCACACGCCGGGGCCGTCGACGGCGGCCGTGCGCTACCTGGTCGAGGAGCGCGACGTGCTGGGTTTCGGCGTCGAGACCATCGGCACCGACGCCGGTCAGGCACACCTGCTGGAGCCGCCCTACCCCGCGCACACGCTGCTGCACGGCGCCGGCCGCTATGGCCTGCAGTGCCTCGAAAATCTCGACCGGCTGCCGGCTACCGGCGCCGTCATCGTCGCGGCACCGCTGAAGATCCGCGACGGTTCGGGCAGCCCGCTGCGGGTGCTGGCGCTGGTGAGCCGGTAAGCCGATCCGCCCAGATCACCAGTCTGTTCAGGCCCCAGTCCGCTCAGGCCCCAGTCCGCTCAGGCCTGCCCCTGCCGGGCGAGCTTGTCGAAGCGGCGCATCACCTGGTCGCGCTTGAGGCGGGAAAGCCGCTGGGTCCAGAAGATGCCGTCGAGCTGGTCGATCTCGTGCTGCAGGCAGACCGCCAGAAAGCCGTCGGCCGCCTGGGTATGCGCGGTGCCGGCGAGATCCTGGTAGGCGATGCGCACCGACAAAGGCCGCGTCACCTCGGCGGTGACGCCGGGCAACGACACGCTGCCCTCCTCGTGGCGGCCCTGCTCGTCGGCGGCCCACACCACGCGCGGATTGACGTACACTCGCACGCCCAGCGGATCGTCGGGCAGCTCCAGCACCACCAGACGGGCGAGCACGCCGACATGCGGCGCGGTGATGCCGACACCCGGCGCTGCGCGCATGGTCTCCAGCAGATCATCGGCGAGCGCCCGCAGGTCGGCGTCGAACGTCGTCACTGCGGCAGCAGGGGTGCGCAGCAGCGGATCGGGCCAGCGCAGGATCGGCCGCACGGTCATGCCGCCGCGATCATGGCGTGCGGCGCTCACTGACGGCTCATTCCCACTCGATGGTGCCGGGGGGCTTGGAGGTATAGTCGTAGACGACCCGGTTGATGCCCCGCACCTCGTTGACGATGCGGGTGGCGACGCGGCTCAGGAAGGCGGCGTCGAACGGGTAGATGTCGGCGGTCATGCCGTCCGTCGAGGTGACGGCGCGCAACGCGCAGACGCTGTCGTAGGTCCGCCCGTCGCCCATCACGCCGACCGTCTTGACCGGCAGCAGCACGGCGAAGGCCTGCCAGATGGCATCATAAAGGCCGGCCTTGCGGATTTCCTCCAGATAAACGGCGTCGGCCTTGCGCAGGATGTCGCAGCGCTCGCGCGTCACCTCGCCGGGGATGCGGATGGCCAGACCCGGCCCCGGGAAGGGGTGGCGGCCGACGAACACGTCCGGCAGGCCGAGCTCGCGGCCCAGCGCGCGCACCTCGTCCTTGAACAGCTCGCGCAGCGGCTCGACGAGCTGCATGTTCATGCGCTCGGGCAGGCCGCCGACATTGTGGTGGCTCTTGATCGTCACCGACGGGCCGCCGGTGAAGGAGACGCTCTCGATGACATCCGGGTAGAGCGTGCCCTGGGCGAGGAACGCAGCGCCGCCGATCTTGCTGGCTTCCGCCTCGAACACGTCGATGAAGGTCTTGCCGATGAACTTGCGCTTGGCCTCGGGGTCGGTGACGCCGGCCAGGCCGCCGAGAAACAGGTCGGCGGCATCCACATGCACCAGCGGGATGTGGTAGTGCTCGCGGAACAGGCTGACCACCTGCTCGGCCTCGCCCAGCCGCATCAGGCCATGGTCGACGAACACGCAGGTCAGCTGGTCGCCGATCGCCTCGTGGATCAGCACCGCGGCCACCGCCGAGTCGACGCCGCCGGACAGGCCGCAGATCACCTTGCCCGAGCCGACCTGGGCGCGGATCTCCGCCTTCTTGGTCTCGCGGAACGACGCCATGGTCCAGTCGCCCCGGCAGCCGACCACGTTGTGGACAAAGTTGGCGATCAGCTTGGCGCCATCGGGGGTGTGCACCACCTCGGGGTGGAACTGCACGGCATAGATGCGCTTCAGTTCGTTGGCGATAGCGGCATAGGGCGCGCCTTCCGACGTCGCCACCACCGCGAAGCCTTCCGGCAGCGCGTCGACGCGGTCGCCGTGGCTCATCCACACCTGATGGCGCTCGCCCGGCGCCCACACGCCCTCGAACAGCGCGCAGCCCTGCTTGACGTCGAGGAAGGCGCGGCCGAACTCGCGGTGGTCGGACGGCGTCACCGAACCGCCGAGCTGGGCGCAGATGGCCTGCTCGCCATAGCAGATGCCGAAGATCGGCAGGCCTGCGGCGAAGATCGCCTCCGGCACCCGGGGGCTCTCGCCCTCGTGCACCGAGGCCGGGCCACCGGAGAGGATGATGCCCTTGGGCCGCAGCCGCTCCATGGCGGCGGCGCCCTGATGGAAGGGCACGACTTCGGAATAGACCCCGGCCTCACGCACGCGCCGCGCAATCAGCTGCGTCACCTGGGAGCCGAAATCGAGGATGAGAATGGTTTCTGTGGGCTGCATGGCGAGCGTTTAAACAGGTGCCGCCCGCGAGTCCAGCCCGAGAAACACCGCAACGCCCGCAGGCCGCGCCAGGCCTCAGATCGCCAGGCGCTCCAGCGCCGCGCGCAGCGGTGCCGGCAGCGCCACCGGCCGGCGGCTGTCGCGGTCGACATAGACATGCACGAAGTGGCCGAAGGCCGCCGCCTCGTTGTCGTCGCCCCGGAACAGGGCGATCTCGTAGCGGACGCTGGAGCTGCCCAGCCGCGCCACCCGGACCCCGGCGGTGACCGCGTCGGGGAAGGCCAGCGGCGCGTAATACTGGCACTGGGTCTCGACAACCAGACCGATGACGGCGCCGGCGTGGATGTCCAGCACGCCCGCGTTGATCAGGTAGGCGTTCACCGCGGTGTCGAAGAAGCTGTAATAGACCACGTTGTTGACGTGGCCGTAGACGTCGTTGTCCATCCAGCGGGTGGTGATGCTGGCGAGGTGGGGGAAGTCCCCCCGGACGATGACCGGCTTGTCCGCCATGATGCTCCTTACCAGGCCTGGGCGTAGAGAGCCCGCGCATCGGCCCGGCTGACCTCGCGCGGGTTGTTGACCAGCAGCCGGGTCTGCTTCATCGCATCGTCGGCCAGCAGGTCAAGCGCGCTCTCGGGCACCGCGACGTCGCGCAGCCGCCGGGGCAACCCGGTGGCGGCCACCAGCGCGTCCAGCCGGTCGCGGAAGCCATCGGCGCCCGTGCCGCCCAGCAGCGGCGCCAGCTCGGCGTAGAGCGGCCCGGCGGACTCGAGATTGAACGCCAGCACGTGCGGCAGCATCAGCGCGTTGGACAGCCCGTGCGGGATGTGGAAATGCCCGCCCAGCGGGTAGGCCAGCGCATGGACCGCCGCCACCGGCGCGTTGGCGAAGGCCTGGCCGGCCAGCAGCGCACCCAGCAGCATGTCGGAGCGGGCCTGCACATCGTCGCCCCGGGTGCAGGCAGTGACCAGGTTGGCAGCCAGCAGCCGCAGCGCCTCGCGCGCCAGCGCGTCGGACAGCGGGTTCTTCTTGTGCCGGCTGGTATAGGCCTCGATCGCATGCACCATGGCATCGACGCCGGTCGCCGCCGTCACCGCCGGTGGCAGACCCAGCGTCAGCTCGGCGTCGAGCACCGCCCAATCGGCGTAGAGGCTGGCCGACACCACGCCCTTCTTCTCGGCCTCGCCGGTGGTGACGATGGCGATCGGCGTCACCTCGGAGCCGGTGCCGGCGGTGGTCGGCACCAGCACCAGCGGCAGCCGGCGGCCGCGCGCCTGATCGACGCCGTAAATATCCTCCAGCCGGTCGCCGGAGCCCAGCAGATAGGCCACCAGCTTGGCGGTATCCATGGGGCTGCCGCCGCCCAGACCGAGCACGGCGTCGGCGCCGGCCGCCCGGCCCGCCTCGACCGCCGCCAGCACCACGTCGGCCGGCGGGTCGGCGACCACGGCATCGAACACGCTTACCGCCACGCCGGCGGCCGCCAGGCTCCCCTCGGCGGCGCTCGACAGGCCGAAGCGGCGCACGCCGGCGTCGGTGACCAGCAGCACGTGGCGCGCCCCCAGACCGGCAAACAGCGGGCCGATGTCGGCCGACGCGCCCGGAGCAACGCGGATGTTGGGGGTGGTCTGGAAGGTAAAGCCGGTCATGGGACTCCTGCCTGCAAACGTGGCGCATCCTGACGCCGCAGCGCCGACTTCTCAAGAGCATGGCGCCGCCGGCGCCAACATGCTCGTGCCGCCACTATCCGCCACGTGGTGGCGCCGGCGGGCGGGAGCGGTGGCTGGAACCGTACAGCGCAAAAGAAAACCGCCGGCGGGGCGACCCTACCGGCGGCTTGTCTGTCAGCGCGGCGCGACGACTCAGGCGGCTTCGGCCTCGGTCGCTTCCGGCTTGGGACCGCTGTCCTGGCCCTTGGCCGAGGTGTCGCGGTCGACGAACTCGATGATCGCCATCGGCGCCGCGTCAGAGGCGCGGAAACCGGCCTTCAGCACGCGGGTGTAGCCACCGGCGCGGCTGGCGTAGCGCGGGGCCAGCACGTCGAACAGCTTGGCGGTCTGGGTCAGATCGGCCAGGCGGGCGATGACCAGACGGCGGTTGGACAGGCCCCCCTTCTTGGCGAGCGTGATCAGCTTCTCGACATACGGGCGCAGTTCACGCGCCTTGGGCAGCGTCGTGGTGATCTGCTCATGCTTGATCAGCGCGGCGGCCATGTTCTTGAACAGGGCGGCGCGGTGGCTGGAGGTACGGCCGAGTTTACGGCCGGCAACGCGATGACGCATGGTCTTGACCTTTCCGTTCGGTCCGCGGCCGTTTCAGGTACCGCGGAACAGGCCCGGCAGGGTTCGGGCCGAAACACACCCTGCGAGCGGCAGCCCAAGGACGCCGCCCTAGAAGGTTGGGGAAGCTTAATATTCCTGTTCGAGCTTCTTCGCCAGATCCTCGATGTTCTCCGGCGGCCAGCCGGGGATTTCCATGCCCAGCCGCAGGCCCATCGAGGCCAGCACTTCCTTGATCTCGTTGAGCGACTTGCGGCCGAAGTTCGGCGTGCGCAGCATCTCGGCCTCGGTCTTCTGGACCAGATCGCCGATGTAGATGATGTTGTCGTTCTTCAGGCAGTTGGCCGAACGAACCGACAGCTCCAGCTCGTCGACCTTCTTCAGCAGGTACTTGTTCAGCGTCGGCTTGTCTTCCTCGACCTTCGCGGCAACCGCCTTGGGCTCCTCGAAGTTGATGAACAGCTGCAACTGGTCCTGCAGGATGCGGGCGGCATAAGCCAGCGCATCCTCGGGCGTGATCGTACCATCGGTCTCGATGGTCATGGTCAGCTTGTCGTAGTCGAGCTCCTGGCCGACGCGGGTGTTTTCGACCTTGTAGGCCACCTGGCGCACCGGCGAGTAGAGCGCGTCAACCGGCATCAGGCCGATCGGCGCGTCCGCCGGGCGGTTGGCCGACGCCGGCACGTAGCCCTTGCCCGGCTCGACGGTCAGTTCCATGTTGAGCGTGGCGCCCTGGTCCAGGGTGCAGATGACGAGATCGGGGTTCATGATCTCGACGTTGGCGACGGTGGTGATCTGGCCGGCGCGCACTTCACCGGGACCGGTCGCGGTCAGGTGAACGCGCTTGGGCCCGTCAGCCGCCATCTTGACCGCCAGCTGCTTGACGTTGAGCACGATGTCGGTGACGTCTTCACGCACGCCCGGAATGGACGAGAACTCATGCAGCACGCCATCGATGCGGATGGCGGTGACGGCGGCGCCCTGCAGCGACGACAGCAGCACCCGCCGCAGGCTGTTACCCAGGGTCAGACCGAAACCACGCTCAAGCGGCTCCGCGACGAAGGTCGCCTTGCGCTGGGCGTCGCTGCTGTCCTTGACTTCGAGCTTGTTGGGCTTTTTCAGTTCCTGCCAGTTCTTCGCGATCACGTGGGGCACCTCTGGCTAATATTTCAAGCGGCCGACGGAAACGCCGGCCGCTCCAACAACAAACGCGGCGGGGACAGTCCCGCCCTTAGACGCGACGGCGCTTCGGCGGCCGGCAACCATTGTGCGGGATCGGCGTCACATCACGGATCGAGGTGATGGTGAAACCCACCGCCTGCAGCGCGCGCAGCGCCGATTCGCGGCCCGACCCCGGACCCTTGACCATCACTTCCAGGGTGCGCACGCCGTGCTCCTGGGCCTTGCGGCCAGCGTCCTCGGCGGCAATCTGGGCCGCATAGGGGGTCGACTTGCGCGAACCCTTGAAGCCCATCTGGCCCGACGACGACCAGGCAATCGCATTGCCCTGGGCATCGGAGATGGTGATCATGGTGTTGTTGAACGACGCGTTCACATGGGCAACGCCATTCGTGATGTTCTTGCGCTCGCGCCGCTTGACGCGGGTGGTGGTGTCACGTGCCATGGTATCCTGATCCTTGCTGAAGCGGCGCCCGGATTACTTCTTCTTACCGGCGATCGGCTTGGCCTTGCCCTTGCGGGTGCGGGCATTGGTGTGGGTGCGCTGACCGCGCACCGGCAGGCCCTTGCGATGACGCAGGCCGCGATAGCAGGCCAGGTCCATCAAGCGCTTGATGTTCATCGCCACCTGGCGACGCAGATCGCCCTCCACCGTGTAACCGGCGTCGATGGCCTCGCGGATCTGCAGCACTTCCGAGTCGGTCAGCTCGCTTACGCGGCGCTCCGGCGGGAAGCCCATCTTGGTGCAGATCTCCTTGGCCTTCGCGGGGCCAATGCCGTGGATGTAGGTCAACCCGACCACGACCCGCTTGTTGGTCGGGATGTTGACACCAGCGATACGCGCCACGTTCGATCTCCTGTCCTCGCCCCTCGCGGGGGTCTCGTCCAACTCCGGGTGCACCCGCGTTGGACACGTCATTCAAATATGTCAAGCCGATTCGGAAAGGCGCGGATTATAGGAACGCAATGGGTTCCGTCAACCGCTGATTCTCCGCCTCAGCCTGCGTTCAAGATCGCGGCCAGATCGGCATGGACCTTGTCCATATCCGCCATGCCGTCGATACGCTTCAGCAGCCCCTTGTCCGCATAGTAATTCGAGATCGGGGCCGTTTTCTCGTGATATTCCGCCATCCGCTGGCGCACCGTCGCCTCGTTGTCATCGGGGCGACGCTTGAATTCGGTCGAACCGCAGGCGTCACAAACGCCGGCGACCCTGGTCTGCTTGAAGCGGTCATGATAACCGGCACCGCATTTGGCGCAGGAAAACCGGCCAGTGACCCGCTCGACAAGGGCGTTTTCGTCGACGGTCAGCTCAACCACCGAATCGAGCTTCAGGCCCTTCTCGGCCAGCATGGCGTCAAGCGCCTCGGCCTGGGCGGTGGTCCGCGGAAAACCGTCAAAGATCACGCCGCCCTTGGCGTCCGGCTGCTCCAGCCGGTCGGAGATCAACGCGATCATGATATCGTCGGAGACCAGCTGACCGGCGTCCATGACCGCCTTGGCCTTAAGACCCACCGGCGTTCCGGCGGCAACGGCGGCGCGCAGCATGTCGCCCGTGGACAACTGGACCATGCCCCGCTCAGCCTGCAGACGCTGCGCCTGGGTCCCCTTGCCGGCGCCCGGCGGTCCTAGCAGAATGATGTTCACTTGCGCCCTCCCCGGAGTTTCGCCTTCTTGATGAGGCCTTCGTACTGATGCGCCATCATATGCCCGTGGATCTGGGCGACCGTGTCCATCGTGACGTTGACGACGATCAGCAGGCTGGTACCCCCGAAGTAGAAGCCAACCCCCATCTCGGCAATCAGCCATTCCGGCAACAGGCAGATGATGGTGAGATAGGCCGCGCCGACGACGGTGATGCGGGTCAGCACGTAATCGAGGTACTCCGCCGTCTTCTGGCCCGGGCGGATGCCCGGCACGAAGCCGCCATAGCGCTTCAGGTTGTCCGCGGTCTCCTCGGGGTTGAAGACCACGGCCGTGTAGAAGAAGCAGAAGAAGATGATGCCCAGCGCATACAGCGCCATGTACAGCGGCTGGCCGTGACCGATCATGGCGGTCATGGTCTGCAGCCAGTCCGGCCCGCGGCCGCCGGCGAACTGGGCGACGGTGAGCGGCATCAGCAGCAGCGACGAGGCAAAGATCGGCGGAATGACGCCAGCGGTGTTGAGTTTGAGCGGCAGGTGCGACGTATCGCCCTGGAACATGCGGTTGCCGACCTGGCGCTTGGGGTACTGGATCAGGATGCGCCGCTGGGCGCGCTCCATGAAGCAGATGCCGTAAACGACCACCACCGCCAGCACGATGATCAGCAAAATGGCGCCGGCCGACAGCGCGCCGGTGCGGCCAAGCTCGAACAGCTGGGTCAGCGCGCCCGGCAACGCCGCGACGATACCGGCCATGATGATGAGCGAGATGCCGTTACCGATACCGCGACTGGTGATCTGCTCACCCAGCCACATCAGGAACAGGGTACCGCCAATCAGCGTGATCACCGTGGTGATCCGGAAGAACATGCCGGGATCCAGCACTGCCGAGGCACCCTGGGAGGCGCCCCAGCTTTCCAGGCCGACCGCGATGGAATAGCCCTGGATGGCGGTCAGCAGCACGGTACCCAGACGGGTGTACTGGTTGATCTTCTTGCGCCCGGCCTCGCCTTCCTTCTTCAGCGCCGCCATCGACGGCGACAGCGACGTCAGCAGCTGCACGATGATCGATGCCGTGATGTACGGCATGATGTTGAGCGCGATGATCGACATGCGCTCCAGCGCGCCGCCGGAGAACAGATTGAGCATCCCCAGCACGCCGCCGGACTGCTGCGCGTAGAGCTGCTGCAACGCCACGGGGTCGATCCCCGGCAGCGGCACGAACGTGCACAGCCGGTAGATGATCAACGCACCCAGCGTGAACCAGATGCGGTTCTTCAACTCCGTCGCCTTGGAGAAGGCGCCGAAGTTGATGTTGGCCGCCAGTTGTTCGGCTGCTGAAGCCATGCGGTGGAGCTACCTCGGGATAGTCAGGCGCGAACGGTTCAGGCGACGAGCTCGATGCGGCCGCCGGCCTTCTCGACGGCGGCCTTCGCCGCTTCCGAGGCACCCGCGACCTTGAGGGTCAGTGCGACCTTGAGTTCGCCCTTTGCCAGCACGCGCACGCCGTCCTTGGCCTTGCCGCACAGACCGGCAGCCTTGAGAGCGGCGAAGTCGAGCTCGGCGCCGGCGGCAATCTTGCCGGCGTCGACGGCCTTCTGGAGCCGCCCCAGGTTCACCTCGGCATAGTCGGTGCCGAAGATGTTGTTGAAACCGCGCTTCGGCAACCGCATGTGCAGCGGCATCTGGCCGCCCTCGAAGCCGTTGATCGACACGCCCGAGCGGGACTTCTGACCTTTCTGGCCACGGCCAGCGGTCTTGCCCTTGCCCGAACCGATACCACGGCCCACGCGCATGCGGCGCTTGCGGGCGCCTTCGTTGTCTTGCAGTTCGTTCAGCTTCATGAGCTGGTCCTCTTCAACGTCCGTCCACCGGCACCCCGCAGTGGTCTTTCAGATGGGGATGCCGGTGCTGCCACGCCAGAGTGGATGGCGATATTATTCGCCGTCCACCTTCACCATGTGAGCGACCTTGCGGATCATGCCCCGGATAGACGGCGTGTCCTCAAGCACCACGGTGCGATGCATCTTGTTCAGGCCCAGGCCGACGAGGGTCGCCCGCTGGTCCTTGGTACGGCGGATCGGCGAACCGGTCTGCGTCACCTTGATCGTCTTGCTCGCGCTCATCGCTCAACTACTCCGTCTGGGCCTCGGCCTCGGCGGAAACCGCCTTGCCGCTGACATCGCCCCGGCGCGAGATGATGTCGGCGATCTTCTTGCCGCGACGGGAAGCCACCATCTTCGGGCTGGTCTGGTTGACCAGCGCGTTAAAGGTGGCGCGGATCATGTTGTAGGGGTTGTTCGACCCCATCGACTTGGTCACCACGTCCTGAACGCCCAGGCTCTCGAACACCGCGCGCATCGGGCCGCCGGCGATGATGCCGGTACCCTGCGGCGCCGAGCGCAGAAACACCTTGCCGGCGCCCCAGCGGCCGTTGACGTCATGGTGCAGCGTGCGGCCTTCGCGCAGCGGAATGCGGACCATCGTCTTCTTCGCCGACGCGGTGGCCTTGGAAATGGCCTCGGGCACCTCGCGGGCCTTGCCGTGGCCGAAGCCGACGCGGCCCTTGCCGTCGCCCACGACGACCAGTGCCGCAAAGCCGAAGCGCTTGCCGCCCTTCACCGTCTTCGACACGCGATTGATGTGGACCAGCTTTTCAACCAGCTCGTCGCCACCCTCTTCGCGGGCGGGGCGATCGCCCCGTTCCTGTTTCGGTTCGCGCGCCATCGCTTAAAACTCCAATCCGCCTTCACGTGCCGCCTCGGCCAGAGCCTTGACACGCCCGTGATAGAGAAAACCGCCACGGTCGAACACGACCTGGCCAATACCGGCCGCCTTGGCGCGTTCGGCCAGCAGCTTGCCGACCTCGGCGGCCGCCGCGACGGTCGCGCCCGACTTGCCCTTCAGGGCCGACTCCAGCGTCGACGCGGCGGCAACCGTCGCACCTTTGCTGTCATCGATAACCTGGGCGTAGATGTGCTTCGACGACCGGTGGACCGACAGACGCGGCCGACCGCCCGACTTGAGCGCCAGCTGGGTACGCACCCGCTGCCGGCGCCGCTCGAAAAGAGAGAGACCCTTAGCCATGGTGCATCCTTACTTCTTCTTGCCTTCCTTGCGGAAGATGAACTCGCCCCGGTACTTGATACCCTTGCCCTTGTAGGGCTCGGGCTTGCGCCAACGACGGATTTCGGCGGCCACCTGGCCCACCTGCTGCTTGTCGTTGCCGCTGATCTCGACCGTGGTCTGATCCGGGCACTTGATGGTGATGCCATCCGGGATCGGGAAATCCACGTCGTGGCTGTAGCCGAGCTGCAGCTTCAGGTTCGAACCCTGAACGCTGGCGCGGTAGCCGACGCCGGTGATTTCCAGCACCTCGGTGAAACCCTGGGTCACACCGGTAACCAGGTTGTTCACCAGCGTGCGCTGCATGCCCCAGAAGGAACGCGAGCGCTTGGTGTCGCTGCGCGGCTGGATGCTGATGACGTTGCCGTCGACCGTGCAGACCACTTCGTCCGCAACCGTCAGCGACATCTGACCCTTGGGGCCCTTGACCGCCAGCTGCGCGCCGTCGAGCGTCGCGGAGACGCCAGAGGGAAGGGCAACCGGCTTCTTGCCAATACGAGACATCGTGCGCCCTCCGTCAGAACACGGTGCAGAGCACTTCGCCGCCCACGTTCTGCTCGCGCGCTTCCGCGTCCGAGAGAACGCCCTTGGGCGTCGAAATGATCGAGATACCGAGACCGTTGCGCACGCGCGGCAGCTCCTGCGAACCGGAGTAGACGCGGCGACCGGGCTTCGACACGCGCTGCAGCCATTGAATGGCCGGCTGGCCCTCATGGTACTTCAGCTCGATGCGGATTTCGCGCCGGCCGGGGCCGAGGTCGAATTCCGAGAAGCCGCGGATGTAGCCTTCGCGCTTCAGCACGTCGAGCACGCGGGCACGCAGCTTGGACGCCGGCGTGACGATGGAGTCTTTGCGAGCCTGCTGACCGTTGCGGATGCGGGTCAGCATATCGCCCAGGGGATCCGTCAGATTCATGTTTGGACCTCCCGACCTTACCAGCTCGACTTCACGACGCCGGGAATCAGGCCCTGATTGGCCAGTTCACGCAGCGACACGCGAGACATGCGGAATTTGCGGTAATAAGCGCGCGGACGGCCCGTCACTTCGCAACGATTGCGGATGCGGGTCGGGTTTGCGTTGCGCGGGACCTCGGCAAGCTTCAGGCGGGCGAGGAAACGTTCCTCTTCCGGCTTCGACTCGTCGTTGGCAATCGCCTTCAGGCGAACGACCTTGCCCGCGAATTTCTTCGCCAGCTTGCGTCGCCGCTCGTTCTTGTTGATCGAACTCAGTTTGGCCATTCTCTATCCTTCCCGGTGGTCAGGCCGCGCGGCTGTCCGGGGTCTGACCCCAGAACGGCATGTCGAATGCCTTCAGCAGCGCACGCGCCTCCTCGTCGGTCTTGGCGGTCGTGCAGATGATGATGTCCATACCCCGGATCTTGTCGATCTTGTCGTAATTGATCTCGGGGAAGACGATCTGCTCCTTGAGGCCGAGAGCGTAGTTGCCCCGACCGTCAAAGCTCTTGGGATTCACGCCGCGGAAGTCACGCACGCGCGGCAGCGCGATGGTGATCAGGCGGTCCAGAAATTCGTACATCTGCTCACGGCGCAGCGTGACCTTGGCGCCGATCGGCATGCCTTCACGCAGCTTGAACGTGGCGATGGACTTCTTGGCGCGGGTGACGACCGGCTTCTGGCCGGCAATCGCCTGCATATCGGCCACGGCGGCATCGACGCGCTTCTTGTCCTGGGTCGCCTCGCCGACGCCCATGTTGATCACGATCTTCTCCAGACGCGGCACTTCCATCGGGTTCTTGTACCCGAACTGCTTCTGGAGCTCCTCGCGGATCTTGGTCTCGTAGAGAGTCCTGAACCGCGGCATGGGTGCGTTCTCAGCCATCGATCACCTCGCCCGAACGCTTGGCCACGCGAACCTTGCGCCCGTCTTCCAGCACCTTGAAACCAACACGGGTCGGCTTGCCGGTTTTCGGATCCTCGATCGCCACCTTGGCGACGTGGATCGGAGCCTCGACCCGTTCAAGACCACCAGCATTACCGCCCATCGGCTTCTTGTGCTTGGTGACCATGTTAACGCCGCTGACGACAACCTTGCCGTCCTTCGGCAGGGCGCGAACCACCTCGCCGTGCTTGCCCTTGTCCTTGCCGGACAGGACCACCACGCGGTCGCCCTTCTTGATCTTCAGCGCAGACATCACAGCACCTCCGGCGCGAGCGAAATGATCTTCATGTGGTTCTTCGCGCGCAGCTCGCGAACCACCGGGCCGAAGATACGGGTGCCGATGGGTTCGTTGTTCTTGTTGATCAGCACCGCCGCATTGCGGTCGAAACGGATCACCGAACCGTCCACACGACGGATGTCCTTGGCGGTGCGAACGACGATCGCGCGGTGCACGTCGCCCTTCTTCACACGACCGCGCGGCGCGGCCTCCTTGATGGAGACGACGATGATATCGCCGACACTCGCGTACTTACGCTTGGAGCCGCCCAGCACCTTGATGCACATCACGCGCTTGGCGCCCGAGTTGTCGGCGACGTCCAGATTTGTTTGCATCTGAATCATGGCAAATTCTCCTGGTCTTCAGCCGACTCTCAGGAAACCTTCTCGAGAACACGCCACGACTTCGTCTTCGAAATCGGGGCGCACTCCTCGATGCGAACGACATCGCCCTCGCGGATCGCGTTGGCTTCGTCATGCGCGTGATACTTCTTCGACCGGCGGATGATCTTGCCGTAGAGCGGGTGCTTCACCTTGCGCTCCACCAGCACGGTCACCGTCTTGTCGGTCTTGTTGGACACCACCGTGCCCTGAAGAATACGCTTCGGCATGGGGTTCTCCTTAGTTGGCCTGGCGCTGACGCTGCAGCGTCTGGATCTTGGCGATCGTGCGACGCACCTCGCGCACACGCGCGGTGTTGGTCAGCTGACCGGTGGCACCCTGGAAGCGCAGCGAAAACTGCTCCTTCTTCAGGCTCGTCAACTCCTCGGAGAGCTGATCATCGGTCTTGGTTTTGAGGTCCGCGAATTTCATCTGTCCTGTCTCCACGTGCCTCAAGCCGCCTCGCCCAGACGGGCGACGAACTTGGTCTTGATGGGGAGCTTGGCCGCCGCGCGCTCGAAGGCGCCGCGCGCGATATCGGCGGGCACGCCGTCGAGCTCGAACAAGATACGGCCCGGCTTCACGCGCACAACCCAGTAGTCGGGCGCGCCCTTACCGGAACCCATGCGGACTTCCGCCGGCTTGGTCGACACCGGGACGTCCGGGAACACGCGGATCCAGAGGCGTCCGGCGCGCTTGATGTGACGGGAAATGGCACGACGCGCCGCCTCGATCTGGCGGGCGGTGATACGCTCCGGCGCCACGGCCTTAAGGCCGAAGGCGCCGAAGTTCAGCGCCGTGCCGCCCTTGGCGAGGCCGTGGATACGGCCCTTGTGAGCCTTGCGAAATTTGGTCTTCTTCGGTTGCAACATTGTCTATCGCCTTCTGACAGAGCCCCGGCGGGTTAGCGACCCACGTGGGATGTGCCCTCGATCAGGCGACGCTTCAGGGTTTCCCCTTACCGCGCCGGCCGAACTCCCGAGGTCTGAGCCTCCAGCATCAGCTTGTCCTGTGCCATGGGGTCATGGCCAAGGATTTCGCCCTTGAAAATCCACACCTTGACGCCGCACACGCCATAAGCGGTGTGGGCCTGCGCCTCGGCGTAGTCGACGTTGGCACGCAGCGTGTGCAGCGGCACCCGACCTTCGCGGTACCACTCCATGCGCGCGATTTCGGCGCCGCCGAGACGGCCGGAGCAGTTGATCCGGATGCCCTCGGCGCCCAGACGCAGCGCCGACTGCACCGCACGCTTCATGGCGCGGCGGAAGGCGATACGGCGCTCCAGCTGATCGGCCACCGACTGGGCCACCAGCTTGGCATCGATCTCCGGCTTGCGGATCTCGACAATGTTCAGCGAGACCTCGGAATTGGTCATCACCTGAATCTTGCGCCGCAGCTTCTCGATATCGGCGCCCTTCTTGCCGATGATGACGCCCGGGCGAGCGGCATAGATCGACACGCGGCACAGCTTCGCCGGGCGTTCGATGACCACCTTGGAGATGGCGGCCTGCGGCAGTTCCTTCATCACGAACTGGCGGATCTTGAGATCCTCATGCAGCATCCGGCCATACTCGGAGCGGTCGGCGAACCAGCGCGAGTCCCAGGTGCGGTTGATCTGCAGGCGCAGACCGACAGGCGAGGTTTTCTGACCCATTAGGCTTGCTCCTCGATCTCGCGCACGACGACGCGAATACGGCTGAACGGCTTGACGATCGGCGCGCCACGACCGCGGGCACGGGCCATGAAGCGCTTCATCTGCAGCGACTTGCCAACCGAAGCCTCCTGAACGACGAGCGCGTCGACGTCCAGGTTGTGGTTGTTCTCGGCGTTGGCGATCGCCGACTGCAGCACCTTCTTCACGTCCCGGGCCATGGCCTTGGGGGAGAAGGTGAGAATGTTGAGCGCTTCGGCAACGCGACGACCGCGAATGAGCCCAGCCACCAGGTTGAGCTTGCGGGGGGAGCCGCGGACCATCGTATTGACGGCCAGCGCCTCTTTGTCGCCGACGCGACGGGGAGCGGATGGCTTACTCATGTCCCGTCCTTACCTCTTCGCTTTCTTGTCGCCGGCGTGACCGGGGAAGGTGCGGGTCGGCGCGAACTCGCCGAGCTTGTGACCCACCATTTCCTCGCTCACGTAGACGGGGATGAACTTCTTGCCGTTGTAGACGTTGAACGTCAGGCCAACGAACTGCGGCAAAATCGTCGAACGACGCGACCAGGTCTTGATCGGAGCTTTCGCCCCCGACTCCTGCGCGCCCTCGGCCTTCTTCAGAAGGTAGAGGTCGACGAACGGACCTTTCCAAACCGAACGTGCCATGTCGCCTTAACCCCTTACTTCTTCTTCGCGTGGCGCGAGCGGATGATGAACTTGTCCGTCGCCTTGTTCGAACGCGTGCGCTTGCCCTTGGTCGGCTTGCCCCACGGGGTCACCGGATGGCGGCCACCGGAGGTGCGGCCCTCACCACCGCCGTGCGGGTGGTCGACCGGGTTCTTGGCGACGCCGCGGCTGAGCGGGCGCATACCGAGCCAGCGGGCGCGACCGGCCTTGGCGAGGTACTGGTTGGCGTTGTCCGGGTTGGACACGGCGCCGACCGAAGCCATGCACTCAGACCGGATGTAGCGCTGCTCACCCGAGTTCAGGCGGACGATGACCATGCCGCGGTCACGACCGACGACCTGGACGTAGGCACCCGCGGCGCGAGCGATCTGACCGCCCTTGCCCGGCTTCAGCTCGACGTTGTGGGCAATGGTGCCAACCGGCATCTGACCGATTTCCATCGCGTTGCCCGGCTTCACGTCGGTCTTCTTGCCGGCGACGACGGTGTCGCCTTCCGACAGGCGCTGCGGCGCGATGATGTAGGCGAGCTGGCCGTCTTCGTACTTGATCAGCGCGATGAAGGCCGTGCGGTTGGGGTCATACTCCAGCCGCTCGACGATCGCCGGCGCGTCCCACTTGCGACGCTTGAAGTCAACGATGCGGTAGGAGCGTTTGTGACCACCGCCCATGCCGCGCATGGTGGCATGGCCCTGGTTGTTGCGACCACCCGACTTGCTCAGGCCCTCGGTGAGCGCCTTGACCGGCTTGCCCTTCCAGAGGCTCGACTTGTCGACCAGCACCAGGCCGCGGCGGGCGGCGCTCGTCGGATTATATTGCTTGAGTGCCATGTTACTTCAACTCCGGCGCCGCCAGGTCGATCTGGCCCTCGGCGAGGGTGACGATCGCCTTCTTCTCGTCCGACCGCATGTAGGGCTGACCGCGCCAGCGCTTGGTCTTGCCCTTCTGCACGATGGTGTTGACGGCCTTCACCTTCACGCCCTTGAACAGAGCCTCGACGGCGGCCTTCACGTCCGCCTTGGTGGCGTCGCGGGCAACCTTGAAGGTGTACTGACCGTGCTCGGAGACCAGCGTCGACTTCTCAGTGATCACCGGCTTGAGCAGGACGTCGTAGTGCTTGAGCTCAGCCATTGAACCGCGCCTCCAGCTTCTCGACCGCGGCCTTGGTCAGCACCAGGGTGTCGTGGTTGAGGATGTCATACACATTGGCGCCAATGGCCGGCAGCGCGTCGATGCGCGGCAGGTTGGCGGCGGCCAGCTTGAAGTTGGCATCCACCGCCTCGCCATCGATGAACAGGCCGCTGGCAATGCCCAGCTTGGCCAGCTTCTCGGCGAGCGCCTTGGTCTTGGCCTGACCGATGGTCAGGTTTTCCACCACCAGCAGCTTGCCCTCGGCCTGCTTGGCCGACAGCGCAACCTTCAGACCCAACGCGCGGATCTTCTTGTTCAGCGACTGGTCGAACACCCGGGCACGCGGGCCGTGGGCCTTGCCGCCCTTGCGGAACTGCGGCGCCGCCTTGTTGCCGTGACGCGCCGAGCCCGAGCCCTTCTGGCGATACATCTTCTTCGACGTCGCCGACACGTCGCTGCGCTCCTTGGCCGCGCGGGCCGGGGCCCGACGGTTGGCGAGCTGCCAGTTGATGACGCGGTGCAGAATGTCCTTGCGGAGCTCGCGGCCGAAGATGTCGTCCTTCAGCTCGATTTCACCGGCCGAACCGGCGTCCAGCGTTTTGACTTCAATCTTCATGGCTTATTCTCCCGCCTCGGCGTCGGCCGGAGCCTCGGCCGGGGCTTGCGTCGCCGGCGCGGCCGCCGCCGTCAGCACCGACGCCGGGTACGGCGCCGCCTGCGGACGGGCGATCTTGGCAGCGTCCTTGACCTGCAACCAGGCACCCTTGTGACCAGGCACCGAACCCTTCACGAACAGCAGCCCGCGCTCGACATCCGTGGAGACGATCTCGAGGTTCTGCTGGGTGATCTGCGAGGCGCCCATGTGGCCGGCCATCTTCTTGTTCTTGAAGACCTTGCCGGGATCCTGACGGTTACCCGTCGAACCGTGGGAGCGGTGGCTGACCGACACGCCGTGGGTGGCGCGCAGACCGCCGAAGTTCCAGCGCTTCATGGCGCCGGCAAAGCCCTTACCAACGGTCACGCCGGTCACGTCGACATACTGGCCGGCAACGAAATGGTCGGCGGAAATCACCGCGCCCACATCCACCAGCGCGTCTTCGGCGACGCGGAATTCCACCAGCTTGCGCTTGGGCTCAACCTCGGCCTTGGCGAAATGGCCGCGTTCCGGCTTGGTCAGGTTCTTCACCTTGACCGTGCCGGCACCCAGCTGCAGCGCCGTGTAGCCGTCCTTGTCGTTGGTCCGCTGGGCCACCACCTGGCAGCCTTCGAGCGCCAGAACGGTCACCGGCACATGCCGGCCATCGTCCTGGAACAGGCGGGTCATGCCCACCTTCTTTGCGATCACACCGGTGCGCATGGCACCTCTTCTCCTTCGTCAGAGGCTCGGACCGACCATCGGCCGAGCGTGAAACCGGTGGGTCAACCCCCGGTCTCGATTACCCCAGCGCCCGGTCAGGCCTGGAGCTTGATCTCAACGTCCACACCGGCCGCCAGGTCGAGCTTCATCAGCGCGTCCACCGTCTGCGGCGTCGGGTCCACGATGTCGAGCAGGCGCTTGTAGGTACGCACCTCGAACTGCTCGCGGCTCTTCTTGTCGACGTGCGGCGAGCGGTTGACCGTGAACTTCTCGATGCGGGTCGGCAGCGGGATCGGTCCACGCACCAGCGCGCCGGTCCGCTTCGCGGTCATCGCGATCTCGCCCGTGGCCTGATCCAGCACGCGGTGATCAAAGGCCTTGAGGCGGATCCGGATGTTCTGCGTTTCCATGGGTCCAACCCTTTGTCGTCTTCACTTGAACAGCGTCCGCTTCGTCGCGGAAGCGGACGCCTGTAGGTTAGTTACAGAAAAATGTAAAGCCGCCCGGACCGGAAAACGCCGGCCCGAGCGGCCTTTTTTTATGGTTACTCGATGATCTGGGCGACGACGCCCGCGCCGACGGTACGACCGCCTTCACGGATGGCGAAGCGCAGACCCTGGTCCATGGCGATCGGCGCGATCAGCTGAACGGTCAGCGTCACGTTGTCGCCCGGCATCACCATCTCGGTGCCCTCCGGCAGGGTGACCATGCCGGTGACGTCGGTGGTGCGGAAGTAGAACTGCGGGCGGTAGTTGCCGAAGAACGGCGTGTGGCGACCGCCCTCGTCCTTCGACAGCACGTAGGTTTCCGCCTTGAACTTGGTGTGCGGGGTGATCGAACCCGGCTTGGCCAGAACCTGGCCACGCTCCACGTCGTCACGGCCGATGCCGCGCAGCAGCGCACCGATGTTGTCGCCAGCCTGGCCCGAGTCGAGCAGCTTGCGGAACATTTCGACGCCGGTCACGACGGTCTTGGCAGTGGCCTTGATGCCGACGATCTCGACTTCGTCGCCAACCTTGACGATGCCGGTCTCGACGCGGCCGGTCACCACGGTGCCGCGACCCGAGATCGAGAACACGTCCTCGATCGGCATCAGGAACGGCTTGTCCAGCGGACGCTCCGGCTGCGGGATGTAGCGGTCGACTTCCGCCATCAGCTTCAGCACGGCGTCACGGCCGATTTCCGGACGCTTGTCTTCCAGCGCGCAGACGGCCGAACCCTGGACGATGGGGATATCGTCGCCCGGGAAGTCGTACTTGGACAGCAGCTCGCGGATTTCCAGCTCGACGAGCTCCAGGATTTCCGCGTCGTCCACCAGGTCGACCTTGTTCATGAACACGACCAGCGCCGGCACGCCGACCTGACGGGCGAGCAGGATGTGCTCGCGGGTCTGCGGCATCGGGCCGTCGGAGGCGGACACCACCAGGATGGCGCCGTCCATCTGGGCCGCGCCGGTGATCATGTTCTTCACGTAGTCGGCGTGACCCGGGCAGTCGACGTGCGCGTAGTGACGCTGGGCGGTCTCGTACTCGACGTGGCTGGTCGAGATGGTGATGCCGCGGGCCTTCTCTTCCGGCGCCTTGTCGATCTGGTCGTAGGCGGTGAAGGTGGCGCCGCCGGCCTCGGCCAGAACCTTGGTGATCGCCGCGGTCAGCGACGTCTTGCCGTGGTCGACGTGACCGATGGTGCCGATGTTGCAGTGCGGCTTGTTCCGCTCAAATTTAGCCTTGCCCATGATCCCTTACCTCTTCTCGACAGGTCTCTGAAAAACGAGATCGCGTGTTACGCGAACTTCGCCTTGACTTCTTCCGCCACGTTGGCGGGGACTTCTTCGTAGTGGCTGAACTGCATCGTGTACTGCGCGCGGCCCTGGGTGAAGCCACGCAGCTGGTTCACGTAACCGAACATGTTGGCCAGCGGCACTGTCGCCGAGACAACCTGCGCGTTGCCGCGCGTGTCGGTGCCCTGGATCTGGCCACGCCGCGAGTTCAGGTCGCCGATGACGTCGCCCATGAAGTCTTCCGGCGTCACCACCTCGACACCCATGATCGGTTCCAGAATGGAAATGCCCGCCTTCTCGGCTACTTCGCGCATGGCGCCGCGGCCGGTGATTTCGAACGCCAGCGCGCTCGAGTCCACGTCGTGGTAGGCACCGTCAACGAGACGGATCTCGAAATCGATCAGCGGGAAGCCGATCAGCGTGCCCGAGGCCGCAACCTCGCGCATGCCCTTCTCGACGGACGGGATGTATTCCTTCGGAATCACGCCACCCTTGATGTCGTCGTGGAACACGATGCCGCTGCCGCGCTCGCCCGGCGCCACCTGCACCTTGACACGGCCAAACTGGCCCGAACCGCCCGACTGCTTCTTGTGGGTGTAGTCGACCTCGACGCTGCGCTTGAGCGTCTCACGGTAGGCCACCTGCGGCGCGCCGACATTGGCCTCGACCTTGAACTCGCGCTTCATGCGGTCGACGATGATCTCAAGATGGAGTTCGCCCATGCCCTTGATGATGGTCTGGCCGGACTCGTGATCCACCGAAACGCGGAAGCTCGGGTCTTCCTGGGCAAGACGGTGCAGCGCGGTGCCCATCTTCTCCTGGTCGACCTTGGTCTTCGGCTCGACGGCGACCTCGATCACCGGCTCCGGGAACTCCATGCGCTCCAGGATGATCGCCTTGTTGTTCACGCAAAGCGTGTCACCGGTGACCGTATCCTTCAGGCCGCAGATGGCGATGATGTCACCGGCGCGGGCTTCCTTGATATCCTCGCGGCTGTTGGCATGCATGAGCAGCATGCGGCCGATCTTTTCCTTCTTGTCCTTCGTCGAGTTGGTGACGACGGTGCCCGACTCCAGCGTACCGGAGTAGATGCGGACGAAGGTGAGCGAACCGACGAACGGGTCGTTCATGATCTTGAAGGCCAGGCCGGAGAACGGCGCTTCATCGCTGGCCTCGCGGGTGTCCGTCTCGCCGTTGGGCAGCACGCCCTGCACGGCCGGGATGTCCAGCGGGCTCGGGAGATAGTCGACAACGGCGTCGAGCAGCGGCTGGACGCCCTTGTTCTTGAACGACGAACCACACAGCACCGGCACGAAGTCGAACGCGATGGTACCCTTGCGGATGAGCGCCTTCAGCGTGGCGACATCCGGCTCGTTGCCTTCGAGGTAGGCCTCCATCACCGCGTCGTCCTGCTCGACCGCGAGCTCGATCAGCTCGGCCCGCGCGGCCTCGGCGGCGTCCTTCATGTCAGCCGGAATGTCCTGATACTCGAACTTGGCGCCCAGCGACTCTTCCAGCCACACGATGGCGCGGTTGTTCACCAGATCGACGAGACCCTTGAAATCGCTCTCGATGCCGATCGGCAGGTACAGCACGGCGGTGCGAACACCCAGGCGGTCCTGGATCATCTTCACGCAGCGATCGAAGTTGGCGCCCGTGCGATCCAGCTTGTTGACGTAGCACATGCGCGGCACGCGATACTTGTCGGCCTGGCGCCACACGGTCTCGGACTGCGGCTCGACACCCGCCACGCCGTCGAACGCGGTGATCGCGCCGTCCAGCACGCGCAGGCTGCGCTCGACCTCGATGGTGAAGTCGACGTGACCCGGGGTGTCGATGATGTTGATCCGGTGCTCCGGACCCTTGCCCTCGTCAGCGCGCCAGAAGCAGGTGGTGGCGGCCGACGTGATGGTGATGCCGCGCTCCTGCTCCTGCTCCATCCAGTCCATGGTGGCGGCGCCGTCGTGGACTTCGCCGATCTTGTGGGACTTGCCGGTGTAGTAGAGGATACGCTCGGTCGTCGTCGTCTTGCCGGCGTCGATGTGCGCCATGATACCGATGTTACGGTAGCGCTCGAGCGGAGTGGTGCGGGCCATTGGTCCGGTCCTAGTCTAAAACTGCAATTACCAGCGATAGTGCGAGAAGGCGCGGTTGGCTTCCGCCATCCGGTGCGTGTCCTCGCGCTTCTTCACGGCGGTGCCGCGATTGTTCGCGGCGTCGATCAGCTCGGCCGACAGACGGGCCGCCATGGTGTTTTCCGAGCGGTTGCGCGCGGCCTGCACCAGCCAGCGGATGGCCAGCGCCTGCGAGCGCTCCGGACGAACCTCGACCGGCACCTGATAGGTGGCGCCACCGACACGGCGGGAACGCACCTCGATGCCCGGACGCACATTGTCCAGCGCGTTGTGGAACACGTCGATCGGCTCGCGCTTCAGGCGGGTCTCGATGGTGTCGAGGGCGCCGTAGACGATCGCCTCGGCGACCGACTTCTTGCCGTCGAGCATGACGCTGTTCATGAACTTGGTGAGCACGATGTCCCCGAACTTCGGATCGGGGAGAACTTCGCGCTTTTCGGGACGACGACGACGAGCCATCTCGATAACTCCTTACTTCGGACGCTTGGCGCCGTACTTGGAACGGCTCTGCTTACGGTTCTTGACGCCCTGGGTATCCAGCACGCCGCGCAGGATGTGATAACGCACACCCGGCAAGTCCTTCACGCGGCCGCCGCGGATCAGCACCACCGAGTGCTCCTGGAGGTTATGACCCTCACCCGGGATGTAGCCGATGACTTCGTAGCCGTTGGTCAGACGCACCTTGGCGACCTTGCGAAGCGCCGAGTTCGGCTTCTTCGGGGTGGTCGTATAGACGCGGGTGCAGACGCCGCGCTTTTGCGGGCAGGCTTCCATCGCCGGCACCTTGTTGCGGGCCTTCTGCGGTTCGCGTCCCTTGCGGACCAGCTGGTTAATCGTCGGCATTCTTACAGCCTCACAGTTCCAAATTGCATCTTCGACAATGGCCTGAACATAAAAAAAGCGGACGCCACGGTAGGCCTCCCCTCCGGCCTACCTGGCCAGCTCAAGTCACCATCAATTTGTCAGCTCTCAAGCTCGTGCCAGGGCAGCGTTTCGGACGTGCGCCGACCACCAACCCGCGAGCGACGGCGGCTTATAGGTCCACCGCCCCGCCCCGTCAACGGGATTCTTGCGGCGCGGGCGCCGGAACAGCCCGCTTTGAGGCGGTTATCAACCGCCCCGCACCCGCCAGGGCGGCATCCGCGGGGACGAACTCGTCAGTGCCGCGAGACCGCGCGCCTGCACGGGTGGCAGGACCGCTCGGCGGGTCTCCAACGTGGTCGTTACGGCGCTACCACAGGGGCAAAACGCGCTCATGCCGCCGCCGGCCGCCGAGTCCCGGCGGGTACGGCGCTATCCGAGGCGTCAGTCGCGGCCGTGGCAGTGCTTGTACTTGAGATTCGAGCCACACGGACACGGCGCATTGCGCGAAACGAATCGGCTCCAGGTGGCGGGATCGGCCGGCACGTAGCCCTCGCCGAAATCGTCAGCGAGGCTCGCCGCCGCGGCGACCTCCGCATCGGTAAGCGGGCCGGCGGTCAGCAGCACCGATGGCAGGGCGCCAAACGGCGATTCGCCCCCCGCCTCATTCTCTCCGGTGAACGGGTCGAGATGGGTGGTCACGAACTCGCTGGGCTCCTCCAGCGGCGCCGGCGCCGCCTGGAACTGGACCTTGGCCGACATCTCGGACACGTTCTCGCGCACCGCGACCAGCATCCGCTCGAACAGCGCGAAGGCTTCCGACTTGTACTCGTTGAGCGGGTTGCGCTGGGCATAGGCCCGCAGGTGGATAACCTGGCGCAAGGCATCGAGCGTCGCCAGATGCTCCTTCCAGTGATGGTCGATGGCCTGCAGCAGCAGGCTTTTCTCGACCCGCGTCCACAGTTCCCCGCCCAGCGCGGCGATTTTTTCCTCGACCTGGGCGACGGTGGCGGCGTTCAGCCGCTCCACCAGCATCTCGCTGGTGACCGCCTGTTCCTTGATCCACTCCTCGAACGGCAGATCAAGGCCGAAGATTCGCTGCACGTCGTCCTTCAGTCCGGCGATGTTCCACTGCTCGGGGTAGGAATTGGGCGGGCAGGCGGCGGCGACAATGCCGTTCACGGTCTCGACGCGCATGTCGGAGACCACATCCGACACCGAGTCGGAGATCATGATGTCACGACGCTGCTCATACACCACCTTGCGCTGGTCATTCATCACGTCGTCGTACTGCAGCAGCTGCTTGCGGATGTCGTAGTTGCGCGCCTCGACCTTGCCCTGCGCCTTCTCGATCGCCTTGTTGATCCAGGGGTGGATGATGGCCTCGCCTTCCTGGAGGCCCAGCCGCACCAGCATGGCATCCATGCGGGTCTGGGGGCCGAAGATGCGCAGCAGATCGTCCTGCAGCGACAGGTAGAACTTCGACAGGCCGGGGTCGCCCTGGCGACCGGAACGGCCGCGCAGCTGATTGTCGATGCGCCGGCTCTCGTGGCGCTCGGTACCCAGCACGAACAGGCCGCCAGCGGCGAGCACCTCGGCCTTCTCCGTCTCGATCTCGGCCTTCACCCGCGTCCGCGTCGCCTCGATCTCGGCCGGGTCGGTCAGGTGGCTGTATTCGTCCATCATGCGGAAATCGATGTTGCCGCCGAGCTGGATGTCGGTGCCGCGACCGGCCATGTTGGTGGCGATGGTCACCGCGCCCTTGCGGCCGGCCTGGGCGACGATATGCGCTTCCTGCTCGTGGTAGCGGGCGTTGAGCACCGTGTGGGCAACGCCTTCCTTGTGCAGATACTCGCTGAGCAGTTCCGATTTTTCGATCGACACCGTGCCCACCAGCACCGGCTGACCGCGCTCCTGTGCTGCCCGGATGCCCTTGACGATGGCGGCGAACTTCTCCTGCGCGGTGCGGTAGAATTCGTCATGCTCGTCCCGGCGCTCCACCGGCACGTTGGTCGGGATCTCGACCACGTTGAGCTTGTAGATGTCGAAGAATTCCTGCGCTTCCGTGGCCGCCGTGCCGGTCATGCCGGCCAGCTTGGGGTACATGCGGAAGTAATTCTGGAAGGTGATCGAGGCCAGCGTCTGGTTCTCCGGCTGGATGTCGACGCCTTCCTTGGCCTCCACCGCCTGGTGCAGGCCATCCGACCAGCGGCGGCCATCCATCATGCGCCCGGTGAACTCGTCGATGATGACGACCTTGCCGTCCTTCACGATGTAGTCGGTGTCGCGCTGGAAGATGACGTTGGCACGCAGCGCCTGGTTCAGGTGGTGCACGACCTGCGTGTTCTCGAAATCGTACAGATTGGAGGACTTGAGCAGATCCGCCGCCTCCAGCATTCGCTCGACCTTCTCGGTGCCGTCTTCGGTCAGGGTGACCGAACGCTGCTTCTCGTCCATTTCGTAGTCTTCACGGACGAGCTGCTTCACCACCGCGTTCACCGCCATGTACAGCTCCGACTTGTCCTCGGTGGGGCCGGAGATGATGAGCGGGGTGCGCGCCTCGTCGATCAGGATCGAGTCCACCTCGTCGACGATGGCGAAATTGAACGGCCGCTGGACCATATGGTCGAGCGCGTACTTCATGTTGTCGCGCAGATAGTCGAAACCGAACTCGTTGTTGGTGCCGTAGGTGATGTCGCAGGCATAGGCCGCGCGACGCTCCTCGTCGGTCAGCCCGTGCATGATCTTGCCGACCGTCAGCCCGAGGAAATTGTGGACCCGGCCCATCCAGTCGGCGTCGCGGGTGGCCAGATAGTCGTTCACCGTGACGACGTGGACACCCTTGCCGGCCAGCGCGTTGAGATAGGTCGGCAGGGTGGCGACCAGGGTCTTGCCCTCGCCGGTCTTCATCTCGGCGATCTCGCCGCGGTGAAGCACGATGCCGCCGATCAGCTGCACGTCATAGTGGCGCTGGCCGAGCACGCGCCGGGCGGCCTCGCGCACGGTGGCGAAGGCCTCCGGCAGCAGATCGTCAAGGCTCTCGCCATTGGCCAGCCGGGCCTTGAACAGCTCGGTCTGCTGCTTGAGCTGGTCGTCCGACATCGCCGAAATCTGCGGTTCCAGCGCATTGATCCTGGCAACGATCGGCCGCAGCGACTTCACATAGCGATCATTGGATGTACCGAAGATGCGCCGTGCGATCGCGCCAAAACCCAACATGGATGAACCTCAAAGACTGGGTGAAGCGGGCTGTTTAGCGAAACCAGCCCTCGACGAATAGTCCCCCGACAGACTGCACGCAGATAAGGAGCAGGGACACGGGTGTCAACGGAGCGGCGCGCACGACGGTGTGTTCATCGCCCGTTCATTGACGCAGCGCACAATCAACCCGACATAGTGAACATGGATCGCCGCGACATCGTAACGCCTCGGTTACTTTTCGCTGGCACTGTACAATGCAGTTTCAAGCGGGTGCTCAAGGGACGGGAATGCCGAAGTCCTTTTTCAAGAAGCGGATGCCGGATGCCGACACGATGCTCAAGTCGCGTTGGCTGAAGCCGTTTGCCCGCTATCTGGCCCACGCACCGCTGTGGCATCTCAATCGCCGGTCGGTCGCCCGCGGCGTTGCCATCGGGCTGTTCTTCGCCTTCGCAACCCCCATCGCCCAATCGCTTTTCGCCGTCTTCGCCTCGGTGCCCCTGCGCGCCAACATCGGCGTGGCGACGCTGAGCACCTTCGTCACCAACCCGCTGACAACCCCGCCAGTACTGATTTTCGCCCATCAGGTGGGGAGTTGGATTCTGGGCAGGTTCGGCCATGCCGCGCCGCCGGTGGAAGCAGCTGCCTCGTGGTGGTCGCAGGTCAGCGCGGTTGCCGGCACCACCGCGATCGGCCTGGCCCTGTTCGCCACCGTGGCGGCCGTCACCGGCTATCTGCTGGTTGATGGCCTGTGGCGGCTGCACCTGGTCAAGCGCTGGCAGGCCCGCCGCGGCTGAGACCTGCCGGGGCGGGCGCTCGTCGCTTGCCCCGCGCGAGGCCCCCTTCCTCCTTGATTGTCATTGATTTGCCAGCGCGCGAAATTAGTGTCGCGCGCCAACGCCCTCTTTCATGGATCGACCAATGGCCAAGGATCTCGCCCCGTCCCCGCTGGCGCCCGCGCGCTTCCCCAACCTGCTGCCGGTCGCCGGCGTGCAGCTCGGCGCCACCTATGCCGGCATCCGCTACAAGCCGGGCCGCAACGACACGCTGGTCGCCACCTTCGCCGAGGGCACGACGGTCGCCGGCGTCTATACCAAGTCACTGACGGCGAGCCCGGCCATCCACTGGTGTCGCGAGGCCACCGCCGCCAGCGGCGGCCAGGCGCGCGCGCTGATCGTGGTTGCCGGCAACTCGATCGCCGGCACCGGCGCCGCGGGGGCGGCCGCCTGCCAGGCGATCGCCGAGGCGATGGCGGGTGAACTCGGCGTGCCGGCGGCGATGGTGCAGTTCGCCGCCACCGGCGTCATCGGCGAGCCCTTCCCCACCGACCGACTGACCGCGGCCCTGCCGGCGGCGCTCGCCACCCGCGGCACCACCGGCTACGAAGCAGCGGCGCGCACCATCATGACCACCGACACCTTCCCCAAGGGCACCAGCCAGGTCGCCCGCATCGACGGTCACGACGTGGTGATCTCGGGCTTCGTCAAGGGCTCGGGGATGATCATGCCCAACATGGCGACCATGCTGGGCTACCTGTTCACCAACGCCGCCCTGCCGCATGACGTGCTGCAAACGCTGCTCAGCGCGGCGGTGGAGCGCACCTTCAACTGCATCACCGTCGATGGTGACACATCGACCTCCGACACCATCCAGCTGTTCGCCACCGGCCAGAACGTCAAGCACGCCGCCGTGACCGACGCCGCCGACCCCCGGCTCGACGACTTCAAGGCCAAGCTGGAGGCCGCCTGTCTGGAACTGGCGACCCTGGTGGTGAAGGACGGCGAGGGCGCGCAGAAGTTCGCCACCATCAACGTCACCGGCGCACTGAGCTTCGAGGACGCCCGAACCCTGGGGCTCGCCATCGGCAACTCGCCGCTGGTCAAGACCGCGCTCGCCGGCGCCGACGCCAACTGGGGCCGCATCGTCATGGCGGTAGGCAAGGCCGGCCCGCGCATCGACCCGGATCGCCTCAGCGTCGCCTTCGGCGGCACCGTGATCTGCCGCGACGGCATGCGGGTGGACGGCTATGACGAGGCGCCGGTGGCGGCGCACCTCGCCGGCCGCGACGTCGTCATCGACGTCGATGTCGGCGTCGGGCGGTCAAGCGCCACCGTCTACACCTGCGACCTCACGCACGGCTACATCAGCATCAATGGCGACTATCGCAGCTAGAACAGGCAGCGCCGGCACGACGGGAACAACGTGAGCGGGTACACGTGACGCCGCCTCACCACTCGGTTCGTCGCGCTTGCGTTTCACCAGCGTATCAAGGACACTCCTCTCCGGTCGCATAACGTCAATTGCCAAGGGTCGAGATTGCAACGGGAATACCCGGCGATCCATGCGTGAACGGAATGCCTGACGAACCAACACGACCGGGGCCGCCCCCCGGCGCCTCGACCACTGACCGTCAGCTGCCAGGGGATGTGCTGTTCCCGGCAATGTCGCGTGTCGTCGCCGCGCTCTATGCGTTCGCCGCCGACCCGGACCGCTGGGACGAACTGGTCGACGTGCTGGCCGATCTGCCCGAGGAATCGGCTCTGTCAGCCGAAGTCGCCTCGGCGCTGACCCCCCACCTGACCCAGGCGGTGCAGATCGCCGAGCGGTTGTCGCCCGATCTGCCACCGCCGGCGACACTGCCGCTGTGCGGGCTGGTGCTGGATGCCGACCGCCGCCTGCTGATGACGTTCGGCGACATCGGTCCGCTGTGCGAGCGCCTGATCGCCCCGCCGGTGAAAAGCGCCCGGCTGCAGTTTCTCGACAGCGAGAACGAGGCGCGCCTGCGTGCCGCCATCGCCGACCTGCCCCCTGTCGGCGGGTCGTCGCTGCTGCAACTCTATGACGGCGCGGATCGCGCCTTGCGACTGGCGGTGGTGGTGCGCGTGGATGCCGACCGCCGGCGCCAGCTCGATCTCGGCCCAGGCGGTCCGGTGCCGCCGGCCGGCGCCCTCGCCATCCTGCTGCCCGGCGGCTCGCCGGCCATGCGTTCCGATGCCCTGCTGCGCGACGGCTTCGGCCTGACGGCGGCGGAAACCCGGCTGGTGCGCCAGCTGGAAGACGGTCTGTCGCTCCAGGAAGCCGCTGGTGTGCTCGGCATCCGCCTCAACACCGCGCGCAACCAGTTGAAGTCGGTGTTCGACAAGATGGGCGTGCGCCGGCAGAGCGAGTTGGTGAAGCACCTGATGGAGCTCGCCACCATCGCCCGCTACATGCCCGGCAACGCACCGGCCGGCCCGCCGCCACGCCGCACTCCCGGCGATCAGGCCGGTGGCGAGACGCTGCGGCGCCACGGGCTGCCTGACGGTCGTCAGCTGAGCTACCGCCGCTATGGCCGGCCGGGCGGCCGGCCGGTACTGGCGCTGCATATGTGGGGTGGCGCGACGCTGCTGCCACCGGGCACCCCGGCGCTGGCGGAGCGCCTGGATCTAGACCTCGTGTCGGTTGCCCGCCCCGGCTATGACGGCGCCTCCCCGGTCGCCGACATGAACGTCACCGATCACGCCGCCGACCTCGGCCATCTGCTGGACACGCTGGCCATGCCAACCACCCAGATACTGGCGATATCGGCCGGCGCGGCCTACGCGCTGGGCCTGGCGCTGGCAGCGCCGGCGCGGGTCGAACGGCTGTTCCTGCTGACGCCGCGCCCCACCGGCCGCGACAACTGGCGCGGCGGCGAACGCACCGGCTGGCATCATTTCCGCGACTATCTGGTGCGCTTCCCCGGTGTTGCCGACGCCATGGGCGGCGTCATCAGCCGGACCATGACCCGGGAATCCATCGTCCGCACCATCCGCCGGCTCGAACAGGGCTGCGCCAAGGACCAGCAGTTCTTCGCCGACCATCCGGAGCACTTCAACTATCTGGTCGATGTCATGTACGGCGCCGTGAAGCAGTCGATGGCGGGGATGCGGGACGAGCTGAAATACTCCGCCCGCGATGACCGTCTCGACCTCGCCGACCTGGCGCCGCCGCTGACGATCTGGCACGACTCCGAGGACCCGGTGATCCCGGCCGACGCCTTCCTGCGCCAGCTGCCGGCCACGCTGCAACCGGACCTCCGCCTGTTCGACGGCCCTGGTCATTATCTGTGGGTGCGGCGCTGGCAGGATATCCTGCGTGCCCTCGCGGACTGGCCAGCCGCGACCCGGCAGGGACCCGACAGCCGTGTGGCCGGCCAGCCCTTGACGGCATGACTCCCGCATAGCCCAATTGGGTCATGCGACAAACCGTTGGGCGCACTATAAATCCAACGAAATCCGGTGGTTGTTCGTGATGACAGGTGCGACGCAGGCCGCCGGAAAACAGCCACTTCACCCATCTGACGAATCGGGTGGTTCAGCAGGCCACGACCGGCAGCGGCGAATCTCGACCCATTTGCCACTGCTGCCAGCGGCCACTCGCACCTTCAGGCCACCGGCTCCCCGGTGGCTTTTTTTTTTGCAGTGTTGCCGCCCCCCACCGGCCGGTACAACCGGCCTGAAACAGCCGCGGCCAAACAAAAGCGGCGGGGTTGCCCCCGCCGCTCTCGTTCAGCGCTGATCGGCCGGACTTAGAAGTCCATGCCGCCCATGCCGCCGCCCGGCATCGCCGGCATCGGCGTATCGTCCTTCGGCAGCTCGGCGATCGTCGCCTCGGTGGTGATCAGCAGGCCGGCGACGGACGCCGCATCCTGCAGCGCGGTACGCACCACCTTGGTCGGATCGATGACGCCCGACTTCACCAGATCCTCGTACTTCTCGGTCTGGGCGTTGAAGCCGAAGTCCGTGCTCTTCTGCTCCAGCAGCTTGCCGGCGATCACCGCGCCGTCGAAGCCGGCGTTCTCGGAGATCTGACGTACCGGCGCCTGCAGCGCGCGACGGATGATGTCGATGCCGCGGGTCTGGTCGTCGTTGGCGCCCTTGGCCTTGTCCAGCGCGCGGGTGGCATAGAGCAGCGCGGTGCCGCCGCCGGCGACCACACCTTCCTCAACCGCGGCGCGGGTGGCGTGCAGGGCGTCGTCGACGCGGTCCTTGCGCTCCTTCACCTCGACCTCGGTGGCGCCGCCGACCTTGATCACCGCGACACCGCCGGCGAGCTTCGCCAGCCGCTCCTGCAGCTTCTCGCGGTCATAGTCGGAGGTGGTCACCTCGATCTGGGCGCGGATCTGCTCGACGCGCGCCTTGATGTCGACCGGCTTGCCGGCGCCGCTGACGATCGTGGTGTTGTCCTTGTCGATCGTCACCTTCTTGGCGCGGCCGAGCATGTTCAGCGTCACGGTCTCAAGCTTGATGCCGAGGTCTTCCGAGATCATCTGACCGGCGGTCAGGATCGCGATGTCCTCCAGAATCGCCTTGCGGCGATCGCCGAAGCCCGGCGCCTTCACCGCCGCGACCTTCAGGCCGCCGCGCAGCTTGTTGACCACCAGGGTCGCCAGCGCCTCGCCCTCGACGTCCTCGGCGATGATCAGCAGCGGCTTGCCCGACTGCACAACGGCCTCGAGAATCGGCAGCATCGACTGCAGGTTCGACAGCTTCTTCTCGAAGATGAGGATGTACGGGCTGTCCAGCTCGACCAGCATCTTCTCCGGGTTGGTGATGAAGTACGGCGACAGGTAGCCGCGGTCGAACTGCATGCCCTCGACGACGTCGAGTTCGCTGTCGAGACCCTTGGCCTCCTCGACGGTGATGACGCCTTCCTTGCCGACCTTGTCCATCGCCTGGGCGATCATCTTGCCGATCTCGGATTCACCGTTGGCGGAGATGGTGCCGACCTGGGCGATCTCGGCCGAGTTCTTCACCGGGCGCGAGCGCTTCTGCAGGTCGTCGATGACCTTGGCAACGGCCAGATCGATGCCGCGCTTGAGGTCCATCGGGTTCATGCCGGCGGCCACCGACTTCATGCCCTCACGCACGATCGCCTGGGTCAGCACGGTGGCGGTGGTGGTGCCGTCGCCGGCCAGGTCGTTGGTCTTCGAGGCGACCTCGCGGACCATCTGCGCGCCCATGTTCTCGAACTTGTCCTTCAGTTCGATTTCCTTGGCGACAGTGACGCCGTCCTTGGTGATGCGCGGGGCGCCGAACGACTTCTCGATGACCACGTTGCGGCCCTTGGGACCCAGCGTCACCTTCACCGCGTCGGCCAGGATGTCGACGCCGCGCAGGATGCGCTCACGCGCGTCGCGCGCGAACTTAACTTCTTTGGCTGCCATGTTTCAGCTCCTTGAAAATCTCGTGGGGACTGGTCGCGTGGGCGACCAGGTTACTTCTTGGGACGACCGCGCTTGGCGGGGGCGGCCTTGGCGGCCGGCTTGGCCGGAGCGGACTTCACGGCCTTCACGGCAACCGGCTTCGCGGCGGCCTTAGCGGTCACCTCGATGATGCCGAGCACGTCCGATTCCTTCATGATCAGCAGCTCTTCGCCGTTGACCTTGACCTCCGTGCCCGACCACTTGCCGAACAGCACCCGGTCACCGGCCTTGACGTCGAGCGGCACCAGCTTGCCGGTCTCGTCGCGAGCGCCCGAACCGGCGGCGACGATCACGCCCTCTTGCGGCTTTTCCTTGGCGGTGTCCGGGATAATGATGCCACCGGCGGTCTTCTCCTCGGATTCGACGCGACGCACCAGCACTCGGTCGTGCAGGGGACGGAAAGACATGCAGTCACCTCTTTGTTAGCTGAGGACCAGCAACAGCGGCCCCCGGGATCTGGTCCAATGGCCTTGGCACTCACGCGGCGTGAGTGCTAGCGGCTGCCCGGATATGAGCACGCCCCGCCCCCGAGTCAAGGCGCCCCCCGCAGATTCCCGCCGATCGCGTTTTACTGACGCCCCCATCCCCTGTATCTGAAACGGAACTGGTTTCGCTCTTTGCATGAGGCGGCTGCTGTCCATGTGGAATTTCATCAAGGCGCTGTGGCGCGCCCTCGTTGTCACCAAGGATCTGGTGTTCGGCGTCATTGCCGTGCTGCTGCTGCTGGGCGTCGTGGCGGCACTGATGCCCCGGACACCGGCACCGCTGCCCGACAAGGCGGCGCTGGTCATCCGCATCGACGGCATTCTGGTGGACCAGCGCTCGCCCACCGATCCGCTGGTGATGCTGGGCGGCGCCGATGGCCTGCCAACCGAGGTTCTGCTGCGTGACGTGCTGACGGCGATCGACCGCGCCTCGACCGATCCGCGCATCGCCGCCGTCAGCCTGGAACTCGACGGCTTCTTCGGCGCCGGTCCCGGCACGCTGGAAACGGTGGGCCGCGCGCTCGACCGCTTCCGCGAGAGTGGCAAGCCGATCTACGGCTATGGCCGCTACTTCGCCGAGCCGCAATATCAGCTGGCGGCGCGCGCCAGCGAGCTTTGGCTGCACCCGATGGGTGGCGTCGTGCTCACCGGCTATGGCCAGTACAACCTCTACTTCAAGGACGCGCTCGAACGTCTGAAGGTGAATGTCCACGTCTTCAAGGCCGGCCGATTCAAGTCCTTTGTAGAGCCTTACGACCGGCAGGACATGTCGCCCGAGGCCCGCGAGGCCGCACGTGCGCTCTATGCGGCGCTGTGGGGCAACTATGTCGCCGAGACCGGCGCCGCACGCACCGGCAAAGGGTTCGACCTGACCCGCATGATCAATGACGCGCCAGCCATGCTGGCGGCCAAGGGTGGCGATCTTGCCCAGATGGCGCTGGCCGCGCGCGCGGTCGACCGGGTCGGTGCCTATGCCGACTATGCCCGGGCACTGGCCAAGGTGGCGGGAGACGGCGAGGACAGCGATGGCCTGCCCTCCTTCTCCCAGGTCGACATGGAGCGCTATCTGGCGGCCACCAGCGACATGGAACGCTCCAGCGGTGACGCCGTGGGCGTACTCTACGTGTCGGGAGACATCATCGACGGCGAAGGCCCGGCCGGAGTCGCCGGCGGCGACACCATCGCCCGACTGGTGCGACAGGCGATGCAGGAGGGCGACATCAAGGCTCTGGTGGTGCGCATCAACTCGCCCGGCGGATCGGCAACCGCCGCCGAGGCGATCCGCGAACAGCTGGCGCTGGCCCGCGCCGAGGGCCTGCCGATCGTCGCCTCGTTCGGCACCGTCGCCGCCTCGGGCGGCTACTGGGTCGCCACCGCCGCCGACGAAATCTGGGCGGAGCCGTCGACGATCACCGGTTCGATCGGCGTGTTCGGCATCATCCCGACGTTCGAGGAGACACTGGCGTCGGTGGGAGTCACCACCGACGGCGTCGGCGCCACGCCGCTGGCGGATGCCGGCAACATCACGCGGCCATTGTCACCTGCCGTGGCGACCATGATCCAGGCGACGGTCGACCACACCTACCAACGCTTCATCGGCCTGGTCGCCGCCAATCGCAAGATGACCCTTCCGGCGGTGGACACCATCGGACAGGGACGGGTCTGGGCCGGTTCCACCGCGCGGGAACTCAAGCTCGTCGATCACATCGGCGGCCTGGAACAGGCCATCGCCGCCGCGGCCCGGCGAGCCGGCCTGAAGCAGTACCGGGTCATCCATGCCGATCCCGGCGAGCCCTGGAAGGACATGTTGCTGCGCAAGCTGCTGAACACCGCGGCCCCGGCCCCGTCCGTCACACCGGTGGGCATCGGCGTGACGGACCAGCTTCACCGGGCCGGCGTGCTGCTGACACCCCGGCGGATCACCCGGCTGGGCGACGTGCAGGCGACCTGCCTTGAATGCCTGCCGTTCAGCCCGTCGCCTCGTGCCGCCGCGCGCACGGCCTCGGCCGACGAGACCCTGCTGGGCGCCGCCTTGCTCACCGGACTGGCTGGCAAGATCGCGCAATGAAAAAGGGCGCCGGAAACGGCGCCCTTTTCCCCGTCGCTGCCGATCCGCTCAGAGCTGGGTCAACGCGTGCTCGGCGCTCGACACCTTGAACTCGCCCGGCGCCTCGACATTGAGCTCGGTCACCACGCCGTCCTTGGCGATGATCGAGAAGCGCTGGCCGCGCTTGCCCATGCCGAACTTGGTGCCGTCCATCTCCAGGCCGAGCTTGGCGGTGAGGTCGCCGTTGCCATCCGCCACCATCAGCACCTTGTCGCCAGCCTCCTGCGACTTGCCCCAGGCGTTCATCACGAACACGTCGTTGACGGCAACGCAGACGATGCTGTCGACGCCCTTGGCCTTCAGCGCCTCGGCGTTCTCGATAAAGCCCGGCAGGTGCTTGGCCGAGCAGGTCGGCGTGAAGGCGCCCGGCACCGAGAACAGCACCACCGTCTTGCCGGCGAAGATCTCGTCGGTGGTGATCGGGCCCGGGCCGCTGTCGGTCATGCGCATCAGCGTAGCCGACGGAATCTTGTCTCCGACCTTGATCGTCATTCCACTTCCCTTTCCTGATGGAGTCGCAATCTGTCGACAGGCGCACGCACCTGTCACCCCGCCGAGTTATAGTGCGCGCCGCCCCGGTGTCGAGGCCGGCACGGCCCGACACCCGACATCTCCCCTTGAAAGCACCCCGGCCAAGGCTCAAGTTACGCTAATGACGGAGTCACCATCCCTGGAGGGACAGCTGCTGCTGGCGATGCCCGGCATCGGCGACCCGCGCTTCGAGCGCGCCGTGATCCTGATGTGCCAGCACAACGCCGAGGGCGCCATGGGCCTGGTGATCAACAAGCCGTTCCAGAAACTCTCGGTCGCCGACCTGCTGGGGCAGCTGGAAGTGGACGCCGGCGAGGAACTGGAGGACGTCGTCGTCCATGCCGGCGGACCGGTGGAGCCGTCGCGTGGCTTCGTCGTCCACTCCACCGACTATGAGCAGCCCTCGACCCTTCAGGTCACCGAGTCGATCGCGCTGACCGCCACCATCGAGATCCTGCGCGACATCGCCGAAGGGCGCGGGCCGGCCCGCGCGCTCGTCGCGCTGGGCTATGCCGGCTGGGCACCGGGCCAGCTCGACCGCGAACTGACCAAGCATGGCTGGCTGTCGGCGCCCGCCACCGATGCCCTCATCTTCGAAACGCCCCTGGAGAAGAAGTGGACCAGGGCGATGACCTCGATCGGCATCGACGTGCGGATGCTCTCCGGCGAGGCCGGCCACGCCTGAACGGGCACATCTTAATAACAGTTAACGTGCCACAACCGTTCCCTTCGAGGCGGCGTTAATATCTTGGCCACATCCTGCGACTCACCCGGGACAATCCGGGGGAGACTTCGGGCCGGACGCGGAGAAACCGCGCGGATGCCCGGCGACGCAAGGGTGGGACATGACTGGACGCACGGGAACCATGGGTGCCATCGCCGCTGTACTGGCCCTGCTGGCCGGGCCGTCGCTGGCCGCGCCCTGCTGGTCGTCATCGGAGGTGAGGGCAGCCCAGGTGCGCGAGATGCAGACGCTGATGATGGTGGGCGCCTTGCAGTGCCGCCACATCGCCGGCAATGACGCGCTGGCCAGCTACAACCGCTTCGTCACCCGCTTCCGGCCGCACATCAGTTCGCAAAACGACGTGCTGAAGGCCCGCTTCGCGCGCCTGCACGGCAATGGCGCCGGCCAGAACGCCTATGACCGCTACACCACCAGCCTTGCCAACCTGCAGGCGGCGCGCGGTGCCCAGACCGGCTTCTGCGAGCAGGTCGCCGATGTCGGCCGCACGCTGGCGACCCTGAACGACCAGGACATGCAGGCGATGGCCGCCCGGCTGGTGCCGGCGCCCGCCAGCGTCGAGTGTATCGAGTAGCGTCGCGTCACCCCCGCGGCCGGCGCCGCCAGTCGGTGTATCGGGGTCTGGCCGTTGCATCGGAGGCCCGCGCGCGTGTAGCGTGCGCGCCATCATGCGACCCGATGCCGACACCAAGCTGATCACCTCGCCCGCCAATCCGCTGATCAAGCGGATCAACGCCCTGCACGAGAAGAAGTTCCGCGTCCGCGAGGGACTGTTCCTCGCCGAGGGGCTGCGCATCGTCACGGAAGCGGCGGACGCCGGCGTCACGCCGGCCTATCTGATCCACGGCCCGGACATGAGCGACCATGTGCTGCTGCGCCGGCTGATGGCCGCCACCCGGGCGGCCGGCGGCGAGGTTGTCGAGACCTCGGCCGACGTGCTGCGCAAGCTCTCCCGCAAGTACAATCCGCAGTCGGTGCTGGGTGTTTACACCGAACCCGCGCGCACCCTGGCCGACCTCGACCGCACGGCGAGCTTCGCCTGGATCGTCTGCCAGAGCCTGAAGGACCCCGGCAACCTCGGCACCATCCTGCGCACCGCCGACGCGGTGGGGGCCGGCGGCGTCATCCTGCTCGACCAGTCGTGCGACCCCTACAGCGTCGAGGCGGTGCGGGCCTCGATGGGCGCGCTGTTCACGGTGCCGGTGGTGCAGGCGGAGTGGGCCGACTTCCTGCCCTGGCTGCGCGGCGGGCCGGGTTTTCTGGTCGGCGCCTCGCTCAATGCCAGCGAGGACTATCAAGCGATCCGCTACCCGGCGCCGACCTTCCTGTTCATGGGCAACGAGCAATCGGGCCTGCCGGCCGACTATGAGGCGGCATGCGACGCGCGCATCCGCATCCCGATGCAGGGCAAGGCGGACAGCCTCAATGTCGCCGTCGCCACCGCGGTGCTGCTCTACGAGGTGTTCAACCAGCACCGGCGAGCCGACCGGTGAGCCCCGGCGAGCGTGACCTCACGCGTCTGCTCGCCAGCCTGTCACCGCTGCTCGACCCCGAGGAATACGGCTTCGGCCTGCTGCCGCCCGAGGCGCCGCTGCCCTTGGCGCCGCTGGCGCTGTTTCGCGAAGCCGAGGGGACGACGCTGATCGCGCCGGCACAGGACCTTGCCCGGGCCGGCGTGCCGCACGTGGCCGGCTGGGCGCGCATCACGCTGATGGTCCATTCGTCGCTCGCGGCCGTCGGGCTGACCGCGGTGGTGGCCCAGGCACTGACCAGCGCCGGCATTCCCGCCAACATGGTCGCCGCCTACCACCACGATCACCTGTTCGTGCCGTGGGCGCAGCGGCAGGCGGCCCGCGACGTGCTCGACCGGCTGGCGGCCGCCGCGCGGGCCTGAGCGGAACGCCGGGCCTACAGGCAGAGATTGAAAGCGATGGAAATCCGCCGCGCCGGGCCGTGGTAGGGGCGCACGGCGTGCAACAGCCAGGAGGGGAACAGGATCAGCTCGCCGGTCGCCGGCTGCAGCCGCTCCCACAGGCCGGCGGTGACGCAGCCCTCGAAGGCGGCCTTGAGCTGCGGGGCATACATGGTCGGCATGGTGCCGCGCGGGTCGTGGAACTCCAGCTCGCCGCCGGCCGCCGCGCCAAGATCGTCGGCCGCCACATAATAGACGCACGACCAGTAGGCGCCGGGGTGGGCGTGCATGTCGTTGGCGTCACCCGCGCCATTGACGTTGACCCAGGCATTGACCCGCCACGGCACCCCACGACGCACCAGCGCGCCATCCTCCACCAGCACCGTCACCCGGTCGGCCAACGCGCAGACGGCGGCGACCAGCCGCCGGGCCGGCGCGCCACCCCAGGCGGGAAAGTCGTCGTCGGACTGCCAGCCGCCGAGGTTGCTCTTGGCGACGGAGGGATAGCCGGCGATGCGGGCGTCGATCTGCGCGGTCAACTCGGCATTGAGCGCCACGGCATCCGGCAGGCGGGCGCGCACCACCGGGGTGGGAAACAGCGACATCGCCTGGACGATATCCACCTCTGGCACCACCGCCGCCTGCCCGCCCATCTGCCCCCGACTCTCGAACCATGTCTCCACGGGCGAACAATCCGTCCGTGCTGTCACGGGGTTACGTGGGCGTATCCGGTGATCCTTCGGCAGGCGCGACCGGTCAGGCCACCGGCCTCGACCGCAGGCGACTTAGGCCGCCTGCCAGCGGACGTAGAGCGCGGTGGGCACCAGCAGGCCGCGCGGGCCGCCCTCGCGGATCGCCATCTCGCCGCAGGTGACGCGGCCACCGAAGCCGGCCAGCGCTTCGGCCAGTGCCTGGCCGAAGGCGAGTGCCGAGGCGCGGATGGCATAGACCGTCAGCACCAGAAACAGCGGCTGGTCCACCAGCAGCTCGCGGCACAGCCGCAGCAGCTCCGGCAGTTGCTCGAACAGCTTGAACACCTCGCCCTGGGGGCCGCGCCCGAACTTGGGCGGATCGAGGATGATACCCTGATAACGCCGGCCGCGCCGCACCTCGCGGGCCAGGAACTTGCCGGCATCCTCGACGATCCAGCGCAGCGGCGCGTCCTCCAGCCCGGAGAGCTTCTGGTTCTCCACCGCCGCCGAGATCGCCTTCTTCGAGGCGTCGACATGGGTGACCCGGGCGCCGGCCTGGGCACAGGTGAGACTGGCAAGGCCTGTATAACCAAAAAGGTTCAGCACCTCGATCGGTCGCGCCGTGTCGGCGGCGCGGGCGTCGCGGATCAGCCCGGCCATCCAGTCCCACTGCGGCGCCATGTCGGGGAAGAAGGCGAGATGGCGAAACGGCGTGCAGGCGGCCCAGAACTTCATGTCGCCGCGCGCCAGCGGCCAGGCGTCCGGCACCTCGTTGGCGAACTGCCAGCGGCCGGTATCCTCGGTGTTGCCGGGAACGAACTCGCCGTCGGCGCGCCAGTTGGCCTTGGCCGGCTTCCACAGCGCCTGCGGTTCGGGGCGGATGAAGCGGTAGCGGCCGTAGCGCTCCAGCTTGCGGCCGTCACCACTGTCCAGCAGCTCGAAATCCCCCCACGGTTCCGTGACCAGCAGGTCCAGACGCGGCTCCAGCTTCATTGCAGCCGGGCCTGCAGCCGGTCGATCGCCGGCACGTCGACCGACGGGCCGACGCTGGCCATGGCCAGCGGTCCGGCGGTCAGCATCCGCTGGGCGGCGGCGGAGACCTCGGCGAGCGTCACCGCGTCGATGCGCTCGATGATCTCGGCGGTGGGCACGACGCGGTTGTAGATCAGCAGCTGGCGGCCGAGCTGTTCCGACAGGCCGGCACAGCTCTCCAGCCCCATGAACACCGATGCCTTGAGCTGGGCCTTGGCGCGGTCCAGCTCGGCGGCGGCGAGATCGGTGGCGGCGCCGAGCAGGGTGTCCAGCGTCAGGTGCACCGCCTCGCCCGCCGTCTCCGGCCCGGTGCCGAGATAGAGCGTCATCAGCCCGGTGTCGGCGAACGGCGCCAGGTAGCTGTAGATGGAATAGACCAGCCCGCGTTCCTCGCGCACCGCCTGGAACAGGCGGGACGACATGCCGCCGCCCAGCGCCGTCGAGAACAGCATCAGCGGGTAATAGTCGTCATGCAGCGCCGGCACGCCGGGCAGCGCCAGCGTCACGTGGGTCTGTTCCGACTCCCGCTCGTCGCGGTGCTCGCCGCCGCCGTAGCGGGCCGCCTCGTGCACCGGCCGGGCGCCGGCGGGGATCATGCCCAGCCGCTCGCGCGCCATCCCGACCAGGGCCGCGTGGTCGACCTTGCCGGCGGCCGCCAGCACCATCGAGTGGCCCCGGTAGTGCCCGGTGAGCCAGTCGCGCATGTCGGTATCGCTGAGCGCCTGGATGCTCTCCTCGGTGCCCAGAATCGAGCGGCCGAGCAGCTGGCCGGGGTAGGCCACTTCCTGCAGGTTATCGAAGATGATGTCGTCGGGCGTGTCGCGCGCCTGCCCCAGTTCCTGCAGCACCACCTCGCGCTCGCGCGCCAGTTCGCCGGCATCGAACAGCGGCTCGGTGACGAGGTCGGCGATCATATCGACACCCAGCGGCAGATCGTCGGCCAGCACGCGGGCATAGAAACTGGTCTGGTCGCGCCCGGTATAGGCGTTGAGCTGCCCGCCCACCGCCTCGATCTCCTCGGCGATCTGCCGGGCGGTGCGCCGGCGGGTGCCCTTGAACACCATGTGTTCGAGCATGTGGGCGACGCCGTGCGCCGCCTGCGGCTCCAGCCGCGAGCCGGTATCGACGTAGAGGCCCACCGCCGCCGTCTCCAGCCCCGGCATGGCGAGGCTCGCCACCCTGAGGCCATTATCGAGCGTGGTGACGATCGCCGTCATTCGGCCATGCGCTCGGCGATGAAGGCCTCCACCGCCGCCAGATCGTTGGGCAGCGTGGTGTAGCGCTCCTCGCGGTCGAACAGGCCCTGGGCACGCGGCGGCATCGCCGGCCGCTGGCCGGTCGCCCGTTCCACCGCATCGCGGAACTTGGCCGGATGCGCGGTGGACAGCGTCACCACCGGAATGTGGCGATCGGCCGGCGCCTGGGCCCAGGCCGCCGCCACGCCGACGGCGGTGTGCGGATCGAGCACCAGGCCGCTTTCGGCATAGACCCGGCGCAGGCTGAGCGCGGTGTCGTCCTCGTCGGCGCTGAAGGAGACGAACAGCCTGGCCGCCGTGGCCCGCTGGTCGGCGTTGAGGTGCATCCGCCGGTTCTTCTCGAAGTCGGCCATGGTCGCCGCCAGCGCGGTGCCGTCGCGGCCGTGCAGATCGAACAGCAGCCGCTCGAAGTTCGACGAGATCTGGATGTCCATCGACGGCGAGCTGGTGGGCGCCACGGTGCCGACCGAATAGTCGCCCTTGGTCAGCGCCCGGTGCAGGATGTCGTTGGTGTTGGTGGCGACGATCAGCCGCTCAATCGGCAGGCCCATGGCGTGGGCGATGTAGCCGGCGAACACGTCGCCGAAATTGCCGGTGGGCACCGAGAAGGCGACCTGGCGTTCCGGCGCCCCCAGCCGCACGGCGGCGTAGAAGTAATAGACCACCTGCACCAGCAGCCGGGTCCAGTTGATCGAGTTCACCGCCGACAGCCGGTGCCGGTCGCGGAACGGCTGGTCGTTGAACATCGCCTTCACCAGCGCCTGGCAGTCGTCGAAGGTGCCCTGGATCGCCACGTTATGGACGTTGGGCGCCATCACCGTGGTCATCTGCCGGCGCTGCACGTCGGACACCCGGCCCTGCGGGTGCAGCATGACGATGTCGAGATTGTCCCGCCCGGCCAGCGCGTGGATCGCCGCCGAGCCGGTGTCGCCGGAGGTGGCGCCGATCACCGTCAGGTGCTCGTTGCGGGTGGCGAGGAAACGCTCGAACAGCAGGCCCAGCACCTGCAGCGCGAAGTCCTTGAAGGCCAGCGTCGGGCCATGGAACAGCTCCAGGATCCAGTGCCGTTCGTCGAGCTGCTTGAGCGGCGCCACCGCCTTGTGGTCGAAGTGACCGTAGGCCTCGGTGAGCAGCGCCCGCAGGTCCGCCTCCGGCAGCGCGCCGCCGAGGAACGGGGTGAGGATGCGCACCGCCGTCTCGACATAGGACAGCCCGGCAAGGTCGCGGATCTCGGCCGGCGACAGGGTAGGGATGGACTCCGGCACATAGAGGCCGCCGTCGCGGGCAAGGCCCGCCAGCGTCACTTCCTCGAAGGTCAAGGCCGGAGCAGCGCCCCGCGTACTGATATATTTCACGTCACTGCCACCGAATCGCAAAAATCAAGAGCGGCGGACTGTATCGTCCGACTTCTCGCGCTGCAACATGCGCCAGCGTCGTAGATAGAGCCCGTAGATCACCGCCAGAACGGCGGCGAAGGCAAACCACTGGACGGCATAGGCCCGGTGGTTATTGGGCACCGCCGCCACGCTGAGCGGGCTGGGCTCGGGCCAGGCCGCGCCGTCGGCCGCATCCAGGCGCACCGCCTGGACGAAATAGCGCGGCTCGACACCGGGAAAATCCGCCGCGGACGGCCGCCGGGCGCCCGCCAGCCGTTCCATCGCCGTGGCCGGCTGCCAGGTCCGGGCAACGCCGGCGGCGGCAAGGCGCGCACCGGTCAGGTCCGGCGCGGGTGCCCGGAAGGGAAGCCAGCCGAGATCAACCACCAGGGCGCGGTCAGCGGCGCGGCATGGCACGAAGAGATGCTGGCCGGCCTCGCCTTGGGCATTGCCGCCGGCAAAAGTCAGCCCGCGCGCCATCACCTCGCAGTCCAGCCGCACACGGCGGAACTCCAGTGCCGCCGGTTCGTCCACCGGCAGATCGGCGAGGCGTACCGGCGCCACGGCGCTGTTGGCGCGATAGCGGGCGAGCAGCGCCTCCTTCCAGCCGGCGCGCTGAACCTGCCACAGACCAAGCGCCAGCAGCACGGCGAGCATGACCGCCATGGTGAGGGAGGGCAGGAGCGGATAACGCCGCGCCACGGATCGGTCCCTAGCCGTCATCCGAACGCCGGCCCTCGCGAGCCTGATTGGCGTATTCCGAGCCCAGCAGGGCGGCCTTGATGAAATGCAGCGACAGCACGGTGAGCACCACCAGCGTCGGCACCCACACCAGCGCATGGACCCACCAGGGCGGCCGTACCGCCATGTCGAGCCACAGCGCCCCCACGGCGATGATGGTCCCGACGATGAAGATGGCAAAGGCCGCCGGTCCGTCGCCAACGTTGAAGTCGCCGTAATCCAGTCCGCACGCCCGGCAACGGTCGCCCAGTTTCAGCGGGCCGGTGAACAACCGGCCCTGACCACAACGCGGACAGCGGCCCTTGAGCGCGTGGCCGATGGCCACACCCTTGTCGGGGATAAGATCAGCCGGGTTGGTCATGCGCGCCTCCTTCAAACGGCAACGCCCCGGACCAGGCCGGGGCGCGCCATGGACTGCATGGACGGGCTTAGTGGCCGGCGCCGTGCATGACCGCCGCGCCGAAGTCGCTGCCCCACAGGTAGATGGACAGGAACAGGAACAGCCACACCACATCGACGAAGTGCCAGTACCAGGCCGCAGCCTCGAAGCCGAAGTGGTGGTTCGACTTGAAGTGGCCCTTGTAGGCGCGGATCAGGCAGACCGCCAGGAAGATGGTGCCGACGATGACATGGAAACCGTGGAAGCCGGTGGCCATGAAGAAGGTGGCGCCATAGACGTGGCCGGAGAAGGTGAAGGCCGCATGGTGATATTCATAGGCCTGCACGCAGCTGAAGATGAAGCCGAGAATGACGGTGCACCACAGGCCGTTCTTCAGGCCGTCACGATCACCCTCCAGCAGCGCGTGGTGCGCCCAGGTGACGGTAGTGCCCGAGAGCAGCAGGATCAGGGTGTTCAGCAGCGGGAACAGGAAGGGGTCCAGCAGCTCGATGTCCTTGGGCGGCCAGGTGGCGCCGGTGACGTCGGCCACCGCCTGATAGCCGTCGGGGAACAGCGAGAAGTGGAAATAGGCCCAGAACCAGGCGACGAAGAACATCACTTCCGAGGCAATGAACAGGATCACGCCATAGCGATGGTGCATCTGCACCACCGGCGTATGTGCGCCCTGGTGCTCCGCCTCGTCGACGACGTCCGACCACCAGGCATACATGGTGTAGAGGATGCCGGCGAGGCCGAGAGCGAACAGGTACGGACCGACACTGGCGTCGCGCATCCAGGAGATCGCGCCCAGCGCCATGGCGAGCGCCGAGAACGAGGCAATGATCGGCCACGGGCTCGGATCGACCAGATGATAATCGTGTTGCTTAACAGCCGCCATTGTCCATGGTCCTCTCTTTACGAACGTGTCGCCCCCTTGACCGCCGCGGATGTCTGGGAAGTCCGTTGCGTCGCGTCGGCCGGCTTATCCATCTTGTAGAACGTGTAGCTCAGCGTGATTTCGCTGATCTTGCGCGCCTGCGGGTCATCGAGAATGGCCGGATCGACAAAATACACCACCGGCATGTCGATGGCCTGACCCGGCTCAAGCTTCTGCTCGGTGAAGCAGAAGCACTCGATCTTGTTGAAATACTGCCCGGCAATGTCGGGCGTGACGTTGAACACCGCCTGACCGGAAACCGGTTCGCCGCTGTTGTTCACGGCCTTGTAGAAGGCCAGCTTCTGTTCGCCGATCTTCAGCGTCTGGGCGGTCTGCTCCGGCATGAAGCCCCAGCCCAGGCCGGGGGCGACGTTGGCGTCGAAGCGCACGCTGATGGTTTGGCCCGTCACCCGGGTCGGCGCCGCATCGGCGCGCTGGGTGGTGCCCCCGAACCCGGTCACCTGACAGAACATCTGATAGAGCGGCACCGCGGCGTAGGACATGCCGACCATGCCGGCGACCACGCCAAAGGCGATCATGCCGACACGGCGATTGCGCCGCGCCAGGGCATGGGTGCCGGCGTCGTCCGGCGGCGGGGTTTCGGTCGCGCTCACGTGTTCACCCCGATGCGGGCGATAGTGATGAGGTAGAACAGCACGACCATGGCCACCAGTACCGCGAGCAGCGCCCAGTTGCGGCCGCGCCGCTTGGCGGCGAACTCCTCGTCGGCCTGCTTGCGGGCGACCGGATCATGCTCGGCGCCGCTCATGCCGCGACTCCCGCCAGGCGATCGGCGACCAGCGCCGCGAACAGCACGAACAGGTAGAGAATGGAAAACCCGAACAGCAGCTTGGGCGCCTTGAGGTCCGTGCCACGCCACACCCGCCAGGCGCCGGCGAGGAACAGCACGCCCAACCCGCTGGCGGTCAGGCCGTAGACCGCGCCGGTCAGGCCGAGCGCCCAGGGCGCGACGGAGGCCGCCACCAGCGCCCAGGTGTAGAGCCAGATCTGCAGCCGGGTGACCCGCTCGCCGGCCACCACCGGCAGCATCGGAATGCCGGCACGCTCATAATCCTTGCAGGCGAACAGCGCCAGCGACCAGAAGTGCGGCGGGGTCCAGAGGAAGATGATGGCGAACAGCAGCACCGGCAGCGTCGAGACGTCGCCGGTCACCGCCGCCCAGCCGATCAGCGGCGGGAAGGCGCCGGCCGCGCCACCGATGACGATGTTCTGCGGCGTCCGGCGCTTCAGCCATACCGTGTAGACGTGGGTGTAGAACAGGATGGAGCCCAGCAGCAGCCCGGCCGCCAGCCAGTTGATCGCCAGCCCCATGATCGCAACCGATGCCCCCGCGAGCGCGACAGCGAACGCCAGCGCCTCGGCGGGCTCGATTCGCCCGGCCGGAATCGGCCGGCTGGCGGTCCGGCGCATCAGGGCGTCGGTATCGCTCTCGAACCACTGGTTGAAGGCACCGGCGGCACCCGCGCCCACGGCGATGCACAGCAGCGCCGTCAAGGCCAGCGTCGGATGCAGCGACCCGGGTGCTGCCAGCAGGCCGCACAGGCCGGTGAACACCACCAGACTGACCACCCGGGGTTTCAGCAGTTCCAGGTAATCGCGCCAGTCGGCCACCGGCACGGCACGCCAGTCGGCCCCGGCGGATGCCGGGGCCGATGCGTAGGCGGATGCGACGGAGTCTGTCACGACTGCACGGTCCCTTGTCGTCAACGCTGCTTACTTGATCTTCGGCAGGGTTTCGAACTGGTGGAACGGCGGCGGCGAGGACAGCGTCCACTCCAGCGTGTTGGCGCCTTCACCCCACGGATTGTCACCCGCCTTCTTGCCCGCCAGCAACGTGTAGATGACGTTCACGAAGAAGATGGCCACACCGATGATGGTGATGCGGTAGCCCCACGACGACACCATGTTCCAGTACTCGAAGGCGTCCGGATAGTCGGGGATACGACGCGGCATGCCGTTGAGGCCGAGGAAGTGCTGCGGGAAGAAGATGAGGTTCACGCCAATGAACATCACCCAGAAGTGCAGCTTGCCCAGGAACTCGTTGTACTGACGGCCGGACATCTTGCCGATCCAGTAATACCAGCCGGCGAAGATGGCGAACACCGCACCCAGGCTGAGCACGTAGTGGAAGTGCGCGACCACGTAGTAGGTGTCGTGCAGCGCCACGTCGACGCCGGCATTGGACAGCACCACGCCCGTCACACCGCCGACGGTGAACAGGAAGATGAAGCCGATCGCCCACAGCATCGGGGTGTTGAAGGTGATGGAGCCGCCCCACATGGTGGCGATCCACGAGAAGATCTTCACGCCGGTCGGCACCGCGATGATCATGGTCGCGGCGGTGAAGTAGGCCTTGGTGTCGACGTCGAGGCCGGCGGTGTACATGTGGTGGGCCCACACGACGAAGCCGACAAAGCCGATGGCGACCATCGCGTAGGCCATGCCGAGATAGCCGAACACCGGCTTCTTCGAGAAGGTCGAGACGATGTGGCTGATGATGCCGAAGGCCGGCAGGATCATGATGTACACTTCGGGGTGGCCGAAGAACCAGAACAGATGCTGGTAGAGAATCGGGTCGCCGCCACCAGCCGGATCGAAGAACGTGGTACCGAAGTTGCGATCGGTCAGCAGCATGGTGATGGCACCGGCAAGCACCGGCAACGACAGCAGCAGCAGGAACGCGGTCACCAGCACCGACCACACGAACAGCGGCATCTTGTGCAGGGTCATACCCGGCGCACGCATGTTGAGAATGGTGGTGATGAAGTTGATGGCGCCGAGAATCGACGAGGCGCCGGCAATGTGGAGGGCGAGAATGCCGTAGTCGGTGGCCGGTCCGGGATGGCCGGCGGTGGACAGCGGCGGATAGACGGTCCAGCCGCCGCCGAAGCCGAGCTGGCCGGCCGGACCCTCGACGAACATCGAGCAGACCAGCAGGATCAGCGCCGGCGGCATCAGCCAGAACGAGATGTTGTTCATGCGCGGGAAGGCCATGTCCGGCGCACCGACCATGATCGGCACGAACCAGTTGCCGAAGCCGCCAATGACGGCCGGCATGACCATGAAGAACACCATGATCAGGCCGTGCGCCGAGATCAGCACGTTCCACAGGTGGTAGGACTGGTCGATGGCGGCCGCCGGGTCCGACGCACTGGAGAAGGCCGTCAGCACCTGCATGCCGGGCTGCATCAGCTCTTCACGCATCAGGCCCGACATGGCCCCACCGACGATGCCGGCGATGATCGAGAAGATCAGGTAAAGGGTGCCGATGTCCTTGTGGTTGGTGGACAACAGCCAGCGACGCCAGCCTGTCGGATGGTCGTGGGCGTGGTCGTCATGAGCGTGCGCGGACGCGTGGGCCATGGTGAACTCCCTGTCTCGAACTTACTGCCGCACGATGACGTCGCCCGCGACGTCGGCTTGCGCATACTGGTTGGCGGGCGGCACGGCGGCGAACTTGGTCTTCGCCTCCGCCACCCAGGCGTCGAACTTGGCCGGCTCCATCGCCTCGATCATGATCGGCATGAAGCCGTGGCGGATGCCGCACAGCTCGGAGCACTGGCCATAATAGATGCCCGGCTTTTCGACGTTGAACCACGATTCGTTCACCCGGCCCGGCACCGCGTCCATCTTGAGGAAGAACGCGGGGATGGCGAAGGAGTGCAGCACGTCGGCCGAAGTGATGAGCAGCTTCACGGTCTTGCCGGTGGGCACGACAATGCGATTGTCGACACCCAGCAGACGCGGCAGCTGCTCCTTGGCGGCCTCCTCGTCGGTCAGCATGATGGAATCGAAGGCAATGCCGTCCTGGTCGGGATACTCATAGGACCAGTACCACTGATGCCCGGTCACCTTGATGGTGAGGTCGGTCTTGGGCGGGCTGTACTCGGCATAGAGCAGGCGGAACGACGGCACCGCGATCGCCACCAGGATCAGCACCGGGGCCACGGTCCAGACCACCTCCAGCAGGGTGTTGTGCGAAGTCTTGGACGGCTCCGGGTTGGCACCGGCGCGGAAGCGCACCACGATGTAAACCAGCAGCGCCAGCACGAAGAGGGTGATGGCGACGATGATCGGCGTCAGCCAGTCATGGTACATCCAGTAGCCGAACCGCGCGAGTTCGGTGGCGGGCTCCTGCATGCCCAGGGCCTCGGGTGTCGGCTGGCCGGCGGACGCGGCGCCCGACGCGAAAACAGCCGCGCCTGCGACCAAAGTCGATAGCAGTGATTTGATCTTCCTCATGGTTTCCCCGCTATTTCCAGCCGACAATGCTGCGGCCCCATTCGGCCGCGTTATAAGCGCGCACCTCAAGCTCGACAAGCGGCCACTGTGCCGCAGCCGGGCGTTTTTATGCAGTCGCGCTACTATTCAAGCAAGTCCTTGAAGTCTGCTGTCTTTTTTGCCAACGCAGCTGTTACGGCGACATTCAGATCGTCACCGATGAGCATGCCGGCGTTCCATGTGGCCACATAGTCGAGCCCATCCTCGATCGAGTGACCGCGGCCATAGTCGAGCACGCGCTTGATTCCGGTGATCGCCACCGGCGACTTGCCGGCGATCTCGCGCGCCAGTGCGAAGGCCTGCTCCAGCGCCGCCTCGGGCGTGTCGGCGACCCGGTTGAGGAACCCCCATTGGCGGGCTTCCTCGGCGGTGAACCGCCGGCCGGTATAGGCGAGTTCACGCACCAGCCCCTGCGGCAGCAGATAGGGCAGACGCTGCAGCGTGCCGACATCGGCGACGATGCCGACGTTGATCTCCTGGACGGTGAAATAGCAGTCGGCGGTGCCGACCCGCATGTCGCAGGCCGTGACGAGATCGACGCCGCCGCCGATGCAGCCACCCTGCACGACGGCGATCACCGGCACCCGGCAGCGGTCGACCACCGACATGGTCTCCTGCATCCGGAGAATCTTGCGGCGCAGCTTCTCCCGCGCCCGCGCCGGATCGTCGGAGGCCGGCCGCAGCGACGTGGAGGCCATGGCGAGATCGAGACCGGCGGTGAAATGCCGGCCGGTGGAGGACAGCACCACCGCCCGGACATCGGGACGGGCGTCAATGGCCTCGAACACCTCGATCATCTCGGTCCAGAACGCCGCGACCATGGTGTTGAGCTGTTCGCCACGGATCATCCGCACATGGGCGATGCCGTCGGCGATAGCGAGATCCAGCGTTTCCATTCCATCCTCCCGTTAGTGTCGGTCCGTCGGTTGTCTTGTCCGTCCGGAACGTGTTTATGGTCCTTATCGCAACGAGGTATCCATGACCAAGATTGTCGTGACCAAGATTGTCCTCAACGGTCAGCCGGTGGCGTTCGACGTGCCGCCGGACATGCCGCTGCTGTGGGTGCTGCGCGACATCGCCAACCTGACCGGCACCAAGTTCGGCTGTGGCGCCGGCCTGTGCGGCGCCTGCACGGTGCATGTCGATGGCGAAGCGGTCCGGGCCTGCCAGGTGCCGATCGGCGACATCAATGATGCCACGGTCGTCACCATCGAGGGCCTGTCGCCCGACCGTGATCACCCGGTGCAACAGGCCTGGCTGGAACTGCAGGTGCCGCAGTGCGGTTACTGCCAGCCCGGCATGATCATGGCCGCCACCGCGTTGCTGCACGCCAGGCCGGAGCCCACCGACGCCGACATCGCCGAGACCATGACCAATCTGTGCCGCTGTGGCACCTACCCCAGGGTCCGCCAGGCGATCCTGCGGGCAGCGCAGCTGGCGCGCCAGTCGGCGCTCAAGGCGCTCAGCGAGATCGAGGCCGAACAGGCCCAGCCGGCGACGCCCGCCGAACCCTGAGGCGCGCCGCCGCGTCAGCGCACGAATCGCGGCAGGTCGCCGATGACCGCCCGGGCTTGCGCCACCGTGCGCTCGACGATTTCCCGGCACGACAGGATGTCGCTGATCGCGCCGCCGCCCTGGCCGGCAGGCAGGCACTGGTGGTCAGCGTCCACCCCCTCGACAATCCCGGCGATCGGCCCCAGACGGTTGAGCTGGACCGACTCCATGACCTGGAGCGGGAATTTCTTGATTTCGGCATCACGCCCCTCCCATTGGCGGGTCGTGTCGTTGACCAGCGCCCGCAGGGTCTTGCCGGTAAATACCCGGCTGATGGTGGTATCCTCGTCGCGCATGGCAACGATGCGTTCCTTGTAGACCTGGGCCGCGTGCGCCTCGTGCGAGGCGATGAAGCGGGTGCCCATCCATACCCCCTGGCAGCCCATCGCCAGCGCCGCCACCAGGCCGCGACCGTCGACGACGCCACCGGCGGCAATGACGGGAATCGACACCGCGTCCACCGTCTGCGGCCACAGGGCGATGGAGGCGACCTTGCCGGTGTGGCCGCCACCCTCGGTGCCCTGCATGATCACCGCGTCGCAACCGGCCTCCGCCGCCTTCACGGCATGACCCACCGTGCCGCACATGCTCATCACCAGCACGTTGGCGGCCTTGAGCTTCTCGATGATGGCGGTGGGCACCCCCAGTCCGGCGATGAACGCCCGGGCGCCGCCGGCGATGATGACATCCACCGAGGCGGTCAGGCTCTCCGGCTGGGCCGCCAGCAGGTCGACGCCGAACGGCCTGTCGGTGAGCGTCCGCACCTCGGCCATCTGGCGCTCGATCTCGGCGGGCGGCAGGCCCGCCATGCCCAGCGTGCCGAAACCGCCGGCCTCGCTGACCGCCGCGCAGACCCCGGCATAGGACACGCCGCCCATACCGGCCAGCAGTACCGGATGCTCGATACCCAGCAGATCGCAGATTGGCGTGTGCAGTCCCATGTCATCCCCCGTTTTGCGTATTTGATCTACGCATAAATCGGCGGCGCCGAAGATCAAGCCGGCCGTCGGGGGGGGGCAGACGTTGCTTGCGCGCAACAACGACATTTGCTCAAAGTCGGGCGGCTGGATGGACGTCGCTGGCGTCGCACGCAACGGGTCGGAATGGTGACGAACCGGGAACAGCAGCAGAATCAGGAAACGGCATCCGCGCCGGCCCCCAGCCGGCAGGCCGTCGTGACAACGCTGTCGCTGGGCCTGGCCGTGGCGACATTGACCGGCTGCGGGCTGCTGACCTATCGCTTCGCCGGGAGCGTGCCCGCGCGTGACCTGTTTGCCGCCAGTGCCTGGATCGGCGGGCTGGCGTTGCTGCTGTGGCTGGCGGCCTTGCGGCGGGCCGACCGGCGCCGGCGTGCCATGCGCCCGAAGGCCGGCAGCGTCTCCCTGCTGTTCGTCGCCTCGATGATCTCGGTCGGCGGGCTCGTGCTGGCGTTCGCGCTTGGTCCAGCATCCCCGGCTTTCCGCCTGCACTGGCCGCTCCAGATCCTGCTGCTGGCGGTGACTCTGGCGGCCTTGCGCCGCGGCGTGACCCGCGACGACATGGCGCCCGCCGCCACAACTCTCCGGCAGGGCGACATCCTGCTCGCCCGACTGGCGGCGCTGGCCGACAATGCCTCGCTGACCGGGCAGCCCCCGCTGTCCCCCGCGGCGCGCGTCCGGGCGGCACTTGGCTGGTGGGAGGAAGAACTGCGCGCCGTGCTCGACGGCGAGCCGTCACCGCGCCCCGACGCCGCACTGAGTCGGCTGCTCAACAGCGCCGCCGATGATATCGCCACCATCGAGGCCGCGCTTGCCAGTCACGAGCCGACCACCGGCGCGATGGTCGACATCGAGCGGCGGGTGCTGGGCGCCACCCATCGGACCGGCCGACTGCGACGCCGGCGACGACACTGAGGCGACGACACTGACAGGGCATCGCCGGGGCCGCGCGATAGCGCCGGACACCGCCTGGCCAGTTGACACTCATTCTTAGTAACGCTATGAATTGCGCGATTGAGATTCAGTCGCGGGTGTCCTGTATGTACGTCTGCCTTTGCAATGGATTGCGGGAAGCCGATGTCCGCACGGCGGCACGTCTCAGTGGCGAGACCCGCCCGGCCGCCGTTTACGCCCACCTCGGTTGCGCGTTCGAGTGCGGCTGCTGCGCCAGCTTCGCCCGCAACATCATCGAAGACAGCCACGCCGAAGGCTGCGAGACCGTCTGGGCCGCGGAGTAACCCCTGCCGCCGGACGCGGCGGTATCCAGGACAGTTCCATCACGTTGCGATGATCGCAATGTGCTTGGGAATCTTGCGCTTTTGATGCTATCCTCGGCTTCATCATAACCGTTGTCAGGAGGTGGCCGTGAAGGGCGATTCCGAGGTCATCAAGCACCTTAACAAGATTCTCAAAAACGAACTGACGGCCATCAATCAGTACTTCCTGCACGCGCGAATGCTGGAGAACTGGGGCCTCGACCGGCTCGGCAAATATGAATACGGCGAATCCATCGACGAGATGAAGCACGCCGATGCGCTGACCAAGCGGATCCTGTTCCTGGAGGGTGTGCCGGGCATGCAGTCGCTCAACCGGCTGCGCATCGGTGAAACGGTGACGGAACTGCTGGAATGCGACCTGGCGCTGGAAATGGAGGCGATGCCCGACCTCAAGGCGGCGATCGCCCATTGCGAGGCGGTGCAGGACTACATCAGCCGCGAGCTGCTGGAAGACATCCTGGAGTCCGAGGAAGAACATGTCGATTTCATCGAGACCCAGCTGGCGCTGATCAAGGCCGTCGGCCTGGAAAATTACCTGCAATCGCAGATGAAGCCGCTTGAGGCCTGAGGTGGCGCCGGATCAGCCCCCGGTATCGCCAGGCGGGCGATACTCCGGGATATAGATGCTGATCTGGGCACCCTCGCCGGGGGCTGAGCGCACGGCGATACCCCCACCCCAGCGGCTGACAATGCCATAGACCACCGCCATGCCAAGCCCGGTACCCTGACCGGGCGGCTTGGTGGAGAAGAACGGCTCGAACAGCCGCTGCTGGGTCTCCAGGGCCATGCCGACACCATCGTCGGCCACCGTCAGCCGTATATAGCCGCCGGGCGAAACTTGCGGCCGCGTCAGCCCCTCGGGATTCTCCACCTTGTCGACCAGAATGCGGATATGTCCCTTGCGATCCGTGGCATCGGCGGCATTGACCAGCAGGTTGAGCACCACCTGGGTGAACTCGGCACCGATGAGCCGGACATTCAGCGACCCGACGTCGGGCGGACACGCCACCTCGATCGCGCCGGACACCACGCCCGCCGCCAGCGACAGCACCTGGTCGAACAGCGTCTTGATGTCCCTGATGTCCGGGCGATCGACCTTGGGCCGGGCGAAGGCGAGCGTATTGGCGACGATTTCGCGCATCCGCAGTGCCGCGTCCATGATCCGCCCGAGATACTGGTTGCGCTTCTCCGACGGAATCTCGCCCTGGGCGTGGCGGGCGAAGGTGAGAATCGGCTGCAGCAGATTGTTGACCTCGTGGGCGACCCCGCCGGCCAACTGACCCAGTGCTTCCATCTTCTGGGTGTGCTGCAGATTGCGCTCGATCTGGGCCTGCAATTCCCGCATCGCATGCTGCTCGGTGCGGTCCACCACCACGATCAGCACGCCGACGCTCTCCAGCGGCACGGCACGCACCAGCAGATGGCGGACATCGCCATCCATGCGCGGCCAGACCAGGTCGTCCAGATCCAGCGGCTGCTGCGTCTCCACGACAGCGGACAGCCGCCGCGACAGATCCTCAACATACGCGCAGTCGCCACCATAGAATTCGCGGAGAAACCGCCCCACCACCTGCTCCGGATTGTCCAGCCCGCCGATGGCGGTCAACGTCGTGTTGACGTAGAGCACCCGCAGGTCGAGCCCGACCAGGCCAACGCCGACTCCCGCCCGATCCAGGGTTCGCACGATCACCCGGTTGCGCTCCGCCAGCAGCGCCAGTTCGCTCGCCATGCGTTTGCGTTCCGTGATGTCCTGGGTGATGCCGAAAAACCCGATGACCTTGCCCTGGGCATCCGTTTCCGGCTCGGCGATCACGTGCAGGGCTTGTGACACCCCGTCAGGCCGAACGTGGTCAACCTCATAACTGAACCCCGCGCCGTCGCGGATCGCCGCGGCACGGGCCGCCTGCACCTGGTCGCGCCGCTCAGGCGGCAGCAGCGACTCCACCCAGGCCACCGATGGCGTCAGGGAGGCGGGATTGTACCCGGTCAGGGCATAAAGCTCGTCCGACCAGGTCATCACACCGGCGCGCAGGTCGGAGTACCAGCGCCCCATGCGGCCAATGCGCAATGCCCGCTTCAGGCCGCGCTCGGCCTGGCGGAACTCGGTGATGTCCTGGGTGACGCCGAAAAACCCGATGACCGCTCCGGCATCATCGGTGTCCGGCTCGGCGCGCAGCAACACCGTCTGGATGTGGCCGGTTGGCAGGGTTATCTCGGCCTCGAACGTATAGCCGGTGCGGGACGTCATCGCCTCGGCCATCATCACCTGCAGACGTTGCCAGTCCGCACGCGGAAACAGCCGACGGACATTGTCCTCGCTGAGCTTGAAATCCTGATCGACCTGATGAAGCGCGTACAGTGCTTGCGACCAGGTCAGCGTGCGCGAGCGCATATCGACGTACCAATGGCCCATGCGGCCCATTTCCTGGGCGCGCCGCAGCTGACTCTCGCTCAGCGCCAGCGCCTGCTCGATCTGCTTGCGCTCGGTGATGTCCTGGCTGACGCCGAAATAGCCGATGAGCCGCCCCTCGGTGTCGCAGTCCGGCTCCGCCTCGTAGTGCAGCCACTGGATGGTACCATCAGGCCGGCGCAATTCGGTCTCGAAGGTGTAGCCGCGACCGGCCTCCAGCGCCTGCTGTCGCACCGCAAGAAACCGGGCGATTTCGTCGGGACGCATCCGCTCGCCCACCGCCTCGGCCACGAGTGCCCGTTCGGCAGGATCAAGGCCATGCAACTGGTACTCGGCTTCCGAATAGCTGAGCACGCCGCCAGCAAAATCATGGTGCCAGTGCCCCATGCGGCCCAGCCGCTGCGCCCGACGAAGGTTGCTCTCACTTTCCGCGAGCGCCGCCTGGGCGTTTTTCTCATCGGTGATGTCGTACGCCGTCAGGATGATGCGCCCGCCGCCACCGGGTCGGCGCAACGGGATGATGCCGATGCGGTACCACAAGGTGGCGCCGAACGCGCTGGACTGCCGCTCGAACTGGAACCCCTCGGCGCGGCTAAGCCCGGTGCGATAGTGGTCAAGGAAGGCATCCGCCTCGTCGGCAGGGAAGATGTCGTGCGGCGTGCGGCCAACCGCGTCCTCGTGGCGGACCCCGAACATCAGCTCGGCGCGGTTGTTGGCCGCGACGTAGCGCGCCTCGCCGGCGGCGTCGAGTTCGACAACGAACGTGGCCACGCCAAACAACTCAAGCAATTGCCGCGTCGGCTCGGAACCGAGCGAGAGAATCAGCTTGAGAACATCGGTCGCGGGCATGACGGTGGTCGAGCTTACGCGCGATCACCAGTCATGTCAGCCTATCATCGACGCCCGTTCAGGGCAGCCGGTTCAGGCGGCCTCGCGGCTCGCCAGTTCCTGCTGCAAGCCCTCGGCAATGAGGAAGGCAAGTTCAAGCGACTGGGCGGCGTTGAGGCGCGGGTCGCAGTGGGTGTGGTAGCGATCCCCCAGCGTCTCGTCGGTGATGGCGACGGCGCCGCCGGTGCACTCGGTGACGTTCTGGCCGGTCATCTCGGCATGGATGCCGCCGGCGTGGGTGCCTTCCGCCCGGTGAATGGCGAAGAAGGCGCGCACCTCGGCGAGAATCCGCTCGAACGGCCGGGTCTTGAAGCCGGTGCCGGTCTTGACCGTGTTGCCGTGCATGGGATCGCACGACCACACCACCGAGCGGCCCTCGCGGGCCACCGCGCGCACCAGCGCCGGCAGATAGGCGTCGATCTTGTCGGCGCCGAAGCGCGAGATCAGCGTCAGCCGGCCCGGCTCGTTCTGCGGGTTCAGGGTATCGATCAGCCGCAGCAGCGTATCGGCGTCCAGCGACGGCCCGACCTTCATGCCGATCGGGTTGCCGATGCCGCGCAGATACTCGACGTGCGCCGAGCCCGGGAAACGGGTGCGGTCGCCGATCCACAGCAGATGCGCCGAGGTGTCGTACCAGTCGCCGGTGAGCGAATCCTGCCGCGTCATCGCCTGTTCGTAGCCCAGCAGCAGCGCCTCGTGGCTGGTGAAGAAGTCGGTGCCGCGCAGCTGCGGCGCCGTCTCCGGGTTGATGCCGCAGGCCTGCATGAAGCGCAGCGCCTCGCCGATGCGGTCGGCGAGATCACGGTAGCGCTTGGCCGCCGGCGAGGAGCCAACGAAGTCCAGCGTCCATTTGTGCACCTGCATCAGGTTGGCATAGCCGCCCTGGGCGAAGGCGCGCAGCAGGTTCAGCGTCGCCGCCGACTGCATGTAGGCGCGCAGCATTCGCTTGGGGTCGGGCTCGCGGCCCTCCGCCTCGAAACCGATGTCGTTGACGATATCGCCCCGGTAGCTCGGCAGGCTGACGTCGCCCTTGGTCTCGTGGGTGTCCGAGCGCGGCTTGGCGAACTGGCCGGCCATGCGGCCGACCTTCACCACCGGCATCTTGGCGGCGAAGGTAAGCACCACCGCCATCTGCAACAACACCCGGAAGGTATCGCGGATGTTGTTGGGGTGGAATTCGGCGAAGCTTTCCGCGCAGTCGCCGCCCTGGAGCAGGAAAGCACGGCCGGCGGCGACCTCGGCCAGCTGACCCTTCAGGCTGCGCGCCTCGCCGGCGAACACCAGCGGCGGATAGCTCTTCAGTTCGGCCTCGACCGCGTCCAGCGCGGCGGCATTGCCATAGCTTGGCATCTGGCGGGCCTCAAACTGCCGCCAGCTGTCCGGGGTCCAGGGTTTGGACGTGCCGTTACCAGCCATGATGCACCTCGCTTCCTTCAATCCCGCCCCGATCATCGGGGCCGCCGGTTAATGCGCTGCCCGCCCGCAAATGGCAAGCCAGCCATCATTCCCAGCCATATGTTAACGCATCAGCACGAACTCTTCCGCTGCCGTGGGGTGGACGGCGATGGTGGCGTCGAACTGCGCCTTGGTGGCGCCCATCTTCACCGCGATCGCCACCGCCTGGATGATTTCGGCGGCATCCGCCCCCAGCATGTGCGCGCCCAGCACCCGGTCGGTGGCGCCATCCACCACCAGCTTGCACAGGCTGCGCTCGGCGCGGCCTGCGACAGTGTGCTTCATCGGCCGGAAATCGGAACGGAACACCTTGATGTCGTTGAATTTCTGCCGCGCTTCGGCCTCGGTGAGGCCGACGCTGGCCAGCGCCGGCTGGCTGAACACCGCCGAGGGGATGGTGTCGTGGTCGGCCCGCCACGGCTTGCCGCCGAACACCGTGTCGGCGAAGGCATGGCCTTCCTTGATGGCGACCGGCGTCAGCTGCACCCGGTTGGTGACATCGCCAACGGCATAGATATGTCCGGTGGAAGTGCGCTGGTCGGCATCGACCAGCACCGCGCCGGCGGCATCGGTGGCGACGCCCGCCGATTCGAGGCCGAGGCCGGCGGTGTTGGGCACCCGGCCGATGGCATGCAGCACCGAATCGGCGGCCAGCGTCGAGCCGTCGGTCAGGGTGGCGATGATCGCGCCATCCGCCGCCCGGTCCAGCCGGGCGAGCGTGGCGCCGGTGCGCACGTGGATGCCCTTGTCCTGATAGATCGCCTGCAGGCGGGTGCGCAGCTCGTCATCCCAGCCGCGCAGGATGGTCTCGCCGCGATAGAGCTGCACCGTCTCGGCGCCGAGGCCATGGAAGATGCCGGCGAACTCGGTGGCGATGTAACCACCACCGGAAACGATGACACGCCGGGGCAGCGTTTCCAGATGGAACGCCTCGTTGGAGGTGATGCCGAGTTCCGCACCGGGAATGTCCGGCAGGCTCGGGCGCGCGCCCACCGCGATCAGGATGTGCCGGGCGGTCACCCGGCGGCCGTCGAGCTGCAGCGTGTGTTCATCCACCAGCACCGCCCGGCTGGGAATGATCTCGACGCCCGCATTGCCCAGCGTCTGCATGTACAGCCCGTTCAGCCGGCTGACCTCAGCCTGAACATTGTCGCGCAAGCTCACCCAGTCGAGCGTCGGCCGGGCGTCGGCCGGCAATCGCCAGCCGTAGCCGGCGGCGTCGTCGAAATCCTCGCCATAGTGCGATGCATAGACCAGCAGCTTCTTGGGCACGCAGCCGCGAATGACGCAGGTGCCGCCGACGCGATATTCCTCGGCGACCGCCACCCTCGCGCCGTGGCTGGCGGCAATACGCGCCGCCCGGACACCGCCGGAGCCCGCGCCGATGACGAACAGATCATAGTCGAACAGGGCCACCCGCCGTCCCTTTCCTCGCTGCAACCGCTCACGAGGTAGGCACGGCGGGGGCAAAGCGCAAACGCAAAGTACCGATCACAGCGATCGCCACGGGCGAACAGCGATGCCGTGCCGTCGCCTCGGCTTACTGCGCCGGCGCCGGGCTGGACGCGCCAGCACCGTCAAGCGGCGTGACGTCCCTCACCTCGCCAGTCGAGCCGGCGACGCAAAGGTAGCGACCGGCTTCAGCCGACAGCCACACCTTGGTGACGCGCCCGCCGCCGCGAATGCGGTCGACGCGCAGCGCCACCGCGGACTGGCCGGCCTGCTCGGCCACAGCGGCGCGGCAGGCGTTGACGGCCTTGTCATACTCGCCGGCGTGAGCCGGCGACCCGGCGAAGGCCGCGACGGCGACGACGGCCGGCAACGACAGCAACGGCAACAGACGGGGGAATGAAGAGAAGGTCATGATGATCTCCATTGAAACGGGGGGAGGAGTAACGAACGCCTTACACAACGACTGACCCTGGAACGCGGGGCCATCTCATATCCGCAGGGAAATAACTGCATATGCAGATATTGAGAACGCAGATCGTTTATCATGCCGGCAACAACCGGTCGAGAGCGGTATCGAGAGCGTCGTTCAGCAAGGTGGCCCGCTGATCGCCGAGCATGTCCCTGAGCTGGCGCTGCGCCTCGACCCAATAGGGCCGGGCCTCGCCCAGTACGGTTGCTCCGGCCTTGGTGAGATGCACCTCCCGCTGCCGGCGGTCCCGTGCGCTGACCTTGAGCTCTACCCAGCCCCGGTCCACCAGTGGCCGCAGGTTGCGGGTCACCGTGCTGGGGTCCATCACCAGATGTTCGCCCAGTTCGCTGACCGACACATCCTTGAGGAACCAGGCGTGCGCCAGCAGGCCAAACTGCGTCACCGACAGGCCGGCGGGCGCCATGATCTGGTCGTACAGCTGGGTGACCCGCCGCGCCATCTTGCGCAGCCGGAGGCACGAGCAGTCACCCAGCTGATAGCGTTCACTCACGACCGACCTCGGCATGCAGAATACATGCATATACATGTATCTCGACCCGACCCTGCTGTCAACCCGTCGGCTCAGTGTCCGGACGAACGCAGGCCAAGCCGCCGGGCCAGCCGGTGCAGGTTGCCCCGGTCCATGCCCAGTGCCCGCGCCGCGGCCGCCAGATTGCCGCGGTGCGCCACCAGCATGTCGTCGATGAGCTGGCGCTGGAAGGCGTCGGTCGCCGCCGCGAGGCTGACGCCTGCTGCCCGCGCCTCCACAGCCGGTGTCGCCAGCACCGCCCCCGCGTCCGCCGGCGACGGCAGATCGAGGTGGCGGACATCAATGGTGACGACACGGTCGGCGCCACGCCCGCCCGCCGCGGCCTTCAGTGCCGCCCGGCCGATCATGTGCTCCAGCTCGCGCACATTGCCCGGCCAGTCATGTGCCAGCAGTGCTGCCTGGGCCTGCGGCGTCAGGCGCAGGCCGCGCAGCCGCAGGACGGCACGATTGAGTTCCAGCATGTGGCCGGCCAGCAGCAGCACGTCGCGGCCGCGCTCGCGCAACGGCGGCACATGGACCGGGTAAACGCTCAGCCGATGATAGAGATCGGCACGGAAACGCCCGGCGCGCACCTCGGCCACCAGATCGCGGTTGGTGGCGGCGACAATGCGGGTATCGACCTCAATGTGGCGGTCCTCGCCCACCCGCTGCACCTCGCCGCTCTGCAGCGCCCGCAGCAGCTTCGCCTGCACCGCCAGCGGCAACTCGCCCACCTCGTCGAGGAAAAGGGTGCCGCCATCGGCGATCTCGAAGCGGCCGCGCCGGTGACCACTGGCGCCGGAAAAGGCACCGGCCACATGGCCGAACAGCTCGCTCTCCGCCAGCGTTTCCGGCAGCGCCGCGCAGTTGACGTGGATCAGCGGCTTGTCGGCCCGGTTCGAACGATAATGCACGGCGCGCGCCACCAGTTCCTTGCCGGCGCCGGTCTCGCCGGTGATCAGCACCGTGAGATCACTGCCCGCGACGGTGTCGATATCCTGCAGCAGCGCCTTCATCGCCGGGCTGCGTCCGATCAGCCGATCGTCGGGCCGCAACTCCGCCAGCAGCGCACTGCTGACCTGATGCTGACGCTCCACCGACTCGGCCAGCCGCGACTGGCGTTCGACCAGCCCCAGACATGCACCGGCGAAACCGGCGGCGGCGCGCAGCACCGCCAGCGCCTCGCCCCGCAACACGCCCGCCTGCAGTGCGTCCAGCGTCAGCGCTCCCACCACCCGGTCGCCGTCGCGCAGGGCGATGCCGGCGCAGTCATGCACGTGCAGGCGATCGCGAAGATCAGGGATCAGGCCGTCAAAGGGATCGGGCAGCGGGCTGTCGGCGGGAAAGCGGATCGGCTCCGCGCTGGCGACAATCGCCTGCAGGCGCGGGTGCTGATCGAGCGGGAACCGCCGACCCAGCGTGTCGGGGCTGAGGCCGGCGATCGCCAGCGGCGCCAGTTCGCGTCCGGCCAACCGTAACAGCGCACAGGCATCACAGCCGGTGGCGCGCCGCAGCTGTTGCAGCCAGGCGTGCCAGGCCTGGCCCTCCTGCCCTGCCGCCACTTCGCGCAGGACGACGGCTCCAGCGTCGAGTAACGTTATCAACTGGACATCGTGTGATGTCATATTAACATCCATCAATTCATGTCATTATTACACCAGTCTTCCATAACCCGCAGAATATCAAGCCGTAAATACTGGCATGCTCCTTGCTCTGCACAGGCCTGCATTGACGCACAAAAGGAGGATACCCGGTGCTCACCGACGCCCAGATCGCCATTATCAAGGCCACGGCGCCCGCCGTCGCCGCGAACGCCACCGCCATCACCGGCACCTTCTACCCGCTGATGTTCAGCCGCTTCCCCGAAGTGCGGACGGTCTTCAACCAGAGCCACCAGCGCGGCGGCGCCCAGCCGCAGGCACTGGCCAACGCGATCATCGCCTACGCCAGCAACATCGACAATCTGGCGGTGCTGGGCGAGGCCGTGCGCCGGATCGTCGAGAAGCATGTCTCCCTCAACATCACCGCCGAACAGTACGACATCGTCGGCACCTGTCTGATGGAGGCCATCGGCACGGTGCTGGGAGATGCCGTCACCCCCGAGGTCGCCGATGCCTGGGGCGCCGCCTACTGGCAGCTGGCGCACATCCTGATCGCGGCGGAGGAAGCGGAGTATCAGCGCAAGGCGGCGGTGCCCGGGGGCTGGCGCGGCCCGCGCACGGTGCGCGTGGTCCGCAAGCAGCCGGAAAGCGCCGTCATCACCTCCTTCTGGCTGGAACCGGTGGACGGCGGCCCGCTGATGGACTTCCAGCCCGGCCAGTACATCGGCCTCAAGCTGGTCATCGACGGCGAGACGCTGCATCGCAACTACAGCCTGTCGGACTCCCCCAACGGCCGGAGCTATCGCATCTCGGTGAAGCGCGAGCCCGAGGGCCAGGCCTCGGTGTACCTGCATGACCGGGTGCAGGAAGGCGACACCTTCGACATCTACCCGCCGGCCGGCGAGTTCACGTTGCAGGAGGGCGCCGATCCGGTGGTGCTGCTGACCGCCGGCGTCGGCCAGACTCCGGCGCTGTCGATGCTCGACAAGGCGGCGGCCGAGGGCCGGCCAGTGATCTATCTGCACGCCGCGCTCAACGGCAAGGTCCACGCCTTCCGCGACCGGGTGGACGCCATCGTCGCCCGCGCGCCGCAGGTACGCCGGGCCTATATCTACAGCGAACCGCACGCCGACGACGCCCCCGACCATGTGGGCTTCGTGACGCCGGACCTGCTGGAGCAGTATCTGCCCGCCAACCGCGCCGCCGATGTCTATTTCCTCGGCCCCAAGCCGTTCATGCGCAGTGTCCGCCAGTCGCTGCGCGACCTCGGGGTCGCCGACGCACGGGTCCGCTACGAGTTCTTCGGCCCGCTGGAGGCGCTGGACTGATCCGGGCGCGCGCCGCCCCACCCTCGTCTGGCACCCGCACGTCCCTGCGGGCGGGTGCCGGCGGGCGATGCCATGATTTCCTCCATGTACACACGAACATGGTGTCGCCGGGCGCCCGGGGCGGGAAACCGCTCCGGGCGTTTCCCGTAGTGCCGGGCCGACCCGGCGCACCGCCGCATGACATGGATCAGGCAGGCGCTCGCGCCCCATGTTAGAAGATGCGCATGAACCCGCGCACATCCGCGCCGGACAGGAGGACCGACCATGCCCGTCAACGAAGGCAAGCTCGACCGGATGCTGCGCGTCATCGCCGGCCTGGTGCTGATCGCCCTGGTGTTCGTCGGCCCCAGGACCGCCTGGGGCTGGATCGGCGTGGTGCCGCTGCTCACCGGCCTGGTGGGCTTCTGCCCGCTCTACACGGTACTTGGCCTCAATACCTGCCCGACGAAGCGCGACTAGTCCGGCCCGAACCGTTGCCCTCGGACAGGAAGTGCCGCGGCCGGAGCGTCAGGCTGCCGGCGCCTGGCCCATGACCAACTCTCGACACGACCGCGCCGAAAATTCTTGACGCCTGTTATATTGTGCGCGATTTAATCGCTATCGATATAACAGGCGTCACAAGATGAGGTGTCCCATGCAGGCTTTGGCGAGAACCGCGCTCCTGGCCGCCGCCGCCGTCGGCCTTGCCGCGCTCACCGGCTGTTCGCCGCCCACGCCGGCGAAGACGCCGCCGCAGACCCGTCAGATCACGCAGGCCGACTTTGGCTGCATGCGGGAGCTGATGCCGGTTGGCCGATTCTATGTCGGCAATCTCGCCGGCAATTTGGAAGAGACGGTCAGGGTCGCCCAATCGGCGACCGGCGGCACCTTTCCGGCGGGGTCGGTGGTGCAGCTCGTCCCGACCGAGGTCATGATCAAGCGCGAGGCCGGTTTCAGCGCGGCGACGAACGACTGGGAGTTCTTCGAGCTCGATGTCAGCCCCCGGGGGTCGGCGATCCGCCGGCGTGGTCATGTCGATGTCGTCAACCGCTTCGGTGGCAACTGCCTGGAATGCCACGCCAAGGCCGGGAAGCAGTGGGACATGATCTGCTCGACGGACCACGGCTGCGACCCGATTCCGCTTACCGACGACATGATCCGCGCCCTGCAGAAGACCGATCCGCGCTGTCCGCCAGCCACACTGACGGACGCGGAGTCCGAGGCGCTGAACTCGCTGCTTCAGTTTACCGCCCCGCCCCCTGCCGAACCCTGAAGATGGAGCTTCCCATGACGGTTGAAATCCTCGCCGCCCTCGTCGTCATCGCGCTGGGCGTCGTGCAGGTCACCCTCCAGGCGATCGAGTATCGCCGCGTGCATGGCGTGCCTTACGCAAATTCAGCACAGGACACCCCCTCGCCGGTGGCGGATTCCCCGCTGCTGGGCCGGCTGACGCGAGCGCTGCGCAACCTGCACGAAACGCTGCCCTTCTTTCTCGGCGTCGTGATCATCCTCGCCCTGATGCAAGTCAGCACCCCGGGCACCCGCACGGCCGCGATGACCTTCGCGGCGGCGCGGATCGTCTATCTGCCGCTCTACGCGTTGGGCGTGCCCTACCTGCGGGGTCTGGTCTGGACGATTTCCTTTGGCGCGCTGATCTCGCTGCTGGTCGCGGCCTTCAGCGCGGCGGACTGGTCGGTGCTCGGGTGAATGCCGGCCGGGCCTGACCCGGCCGTCACGCCACCACCGGCTCAGGCGAGACCGCGCGACAGCAGCTCGGCCAGCCGGCTGGCAAAGCCCGCCGGGTCGGGCAGCGGCTCGCCCTCCAGAATGCGCGCCTGATCGAGCAGCAGCTGGCTGGCCAAGGCGATGCTGTCGTAGCTGCCGTCCTCGCCCGCGCGGGCGGCGAGCCGGCGCACCAGCGCGTGGCGCGGATTGAGTTCGAGCACGCGCGGCGCCACCGCGTTCAGCCGGTCGTGCGCCTTCAGCATACGCGCCAGCCGCAGGTCCATGTCGCCCTCGTCGGCGACCAGGCAGGCGGGGCTGGCCACCAGCCGGTCGGAGGCGCGGATGTCCTTCACTGCCTCGCCCAGCACCCCCTTCATCACCTCGACCAGCCGCGCCAGATCGACCTCCGGCACCGCCTCGCCCTCCGCCGGCGCCTCCCCGAGATCCTTCAGCCTGGCATCGGCCCTGGTCACCGACTGGAACGGCTTGCCATCGAATTCGTGGATGGCACCCAGCCAGAAATCGTCGATCGGGTCGGTGAGCAGCAGCACCTCGACGCCGCGCGCCTTGTAGCCTTCCAGCTGCGGGCTGTGCGCGCCGCCATCGTCGGCGGTGAGGTAGTAGATCGCGTCCTGGCCGTCCTTCATCCGCCCCGCATAGTCGGCGAGAGTGGTCCAGCCCTCGACCCCGGTGGACTTGAAGCGGGCAAGCTTCAGCAGCTCGTCGCGCCGCTCGAAATCCTCGTACAGGCCTTCCTTCAGCACCCGGCCGAAAGTCTCCCAGATTTTCAGGTAGCTCTCGGGCTCCTTGTCGGCCAGCCGGGCGTAGTCGGCGAGCACCTTGCCGGTGATCGCCTTCTTCATGGCCGCCAGCACCGGATTGTGCTGCAGCATCTCACGGGAGATGTTGAGCGCCAGATCCTGGGCATCGACGACGCCGCGCAGGAAGCGCAGCCAGGGCGGCAGCAAGCTGTCGCACTCGTCGGTGATGAACACCCGGCGAACGTAGAGCTTCACCTTCGACTTGCGCTCGGGCTCGTAGAGGTCGAACGGCGGGGTGGACGGCGTGAACAGCAGGCAGGTGTAGTCGAGCTTGCCTTCGGCCTTGAAATGCAGCGTGCGCGCCGGCGCGTCGAACTGGCCGCCGACATGGCGATAGAATTCGGCGTAGTCCTTGTCCTCGATCTCCGATTTCGGCCGCGTCCACAGCGCCTGGGCGGCGTTGACCGCCTCCGGCACCTCCGCGCCCAGCGCCAGCTTCACCGGCACCGCGATGTGGTCGGAATAGGTGCGCACGATGGATTGCAGGCGGTACTTCTCCAGGAACTCGCCCGCGTCCTCCTTCATGTGCAGCGTGATGGTGGTGCCGGCGGCCTCGCGGTGGGCGGGTTCGAGGGTGAAGCTGCCCAGCCCGTCGGACACCCACTCCCACGCCTCGTCCGCACCGGCGCGGCGGCTGACCACCGTCACCTTGTCGGCGACCATGAAGGCGGAATAGAAGCCGACGCCGAACTGGCCGATCAGCTCCGGCGCGCTGTGCCTGGTCTCGGCGGTCTTCATCGCTTCCATGAAGCGGGCGGTGCCGGAGCGCGCGATGGTGCCCAGATTGTCGATCATCTCCTGGCGGGTCATGCCGATGCCGGAATCGGCAAGCGTCAGCGTTTTCGCCTGCGGATCGACGGTGATGGCGATCTCCAGCGGCGTGTCGCCCAGCAGGCTGGCGTCGGTCAGCGCCTCGTAGCGGCGCCGGTCGCAGGCGTCGGCGGCATTGGAAATCAGCTCGCGCAGGAAAATCTCGCGCTCGGAATAGACCGAGTGCGTCATCATGTGCAGCAGCTTGGCGACCTCGGCCTGAAAACCGAAGGTCTCGGGCGTCTGGGTGGCGTCGCGGTCAGCCATGGCGGTCATCATCCCCTGATCGTTACCGGTTCCTGACGCCGGATTTAGGGATGGCGAGCCGGAAACGGAAGAGGGGTCACGTGCTCAGTCGCGCAGCAGCGCCATCCCGCGACGGTTGAGCACGGCAGCCTGGGCGGCCGGCAGCGTGAAGGCATAGGCGCGCAGGTCGTTGATGGCGTGGGCCTCGGCCTCGCCCCTGGTCTTGGCCTCCGCCGCGAGGCCCAGTGGCGCCACGAAGTGGGCATTGATGCGCACCTGCGACACCGCGCCGGCCGGCTTCGCCAGCAGCGTCACCACCAGTCCATCGAAGGTCTCGACGAAAATCATGCTGGCGCCCGGCCAGCTGATGTCCCTGGCGGAGGCAAGCCCGGTGAACGACAGGTCGCCATAGACACGGGCCGACTGCTCGATTGCCGCCGGGTTGGCGCGGGCCGCGTCACCACTGGTGAGCTGGAACGGCTGACCGGCGAGACCGCGCGCGAAGGCGGCGATGTCGCCGTCGGCATGGAGCACCCGCACCGACTTGATACGCTCGGGCGCGATCGCCGGTAGCCTCAGCGTGGTCCAGCGGGCAGCCTCCAGCGCCAGTGCCGGCAAGCCGCTGGCGATCACCGGGGCCGACGCCCCCTCCACCCGCGCATAGACCTGATCGTCGCCGGCGGGCTTGCCAATGGTCAGCGCCGCCAGCATCTTGCCGCCGGCATCCCGCACCGTCACCTGCACCCCTGCATCCAGACCGGACGTCATCGCCGGCAGATCCTTCGGCTGCGCGGCCACGATGCCGGCGCTCGCCACGGCATCGAGCACCTGGTCCACCATCTCCGCACGCGCCGGCGCGTTGCCGGCACTGGCCAGCACCCAGCTGCCGTCCTTCGTGCGAGCCAGCTCAACCGCACCGGGCGGACCGGCGATGCGCAGCCGCGCCACTGCCGGCACCTGTTCATCGAAACCCGGCAGCAGGGCGTCATTCCCGCTGAAGGCACCCCGGCCCAGCAGCATCATGGCCAGCACCAGTGCCGCCGCCAGCGTCACGCCGAGCATGATCCAGCGTTTGGCCTGCGGCGTCAGTGCCATCATTGTCATCCCCTTGCCTTCGCCCGCCGCCAGCGACGCCATAGCGCGCCGACAGCAGCCACCATCACGACCACAACCGGCATGAAGGCGATGTTGGCGCCCGCCAGCAAGGTCTCCAGTCCTTCGACTTCGGCCCGCAGATCGCGCTGGACCGCCCGGAGGTCGCGGCGCGTCTGCACCATCAGGTCACGCACCCGGGCGAGTTCGGCTTCCTGCGACTCACCCTGGGCCTCCAGCGTCCGCAGCCGCTGCTCCGAGTCCCGCAGCGCCTGCTCCAGGTCGGCCTGGCGATCGAGGAACCGGCGCTCGGCCCGCTGGCGCAGTTGCTCCATCACCACGAACGGCCGGGTCGCCACCCCGCGCGAGCGCAGCGACACCAGCGTATCGGCGCCCAGCAGCGTATCGGCCACGTTGAGCACGAACGCACCGTTGTCGGCGAACGGCGTGAACACCCGCTGGCCCAGCAGCATCTGCGGCTGGGCCCACATCTGGTCTTCCAGCAGATCAGTGTCGGCGACCACCACCACGGCGGTCGGCGCTGACCGCGCATCAACGCCGCCCGCGACCGGAAAGGCCGATGGCAGCCGGCCGGTCAGCCGGGCCGCCAGCACATAGGTATCGCCCGAGGCGCGGAAGCTACGGATCAGCCCCACCGGGTCCGGCCCGGCGGCCAGCCGCTCCACCGGCACCAGCTGGGCGGCATTCGAGGACGTGATGAGCGGCGTCGCCGTCACGCCGGCCGGCGGCTTCAGCCGCAACTGGCCGGCCGCCGCGACATTGAGCTGGCGCAGGCTGGCGGTGGCGACGTCGTGCGCGTTCATCGCCTCGCGCGGCAGCGCCAGCCAGGGCAGATAGGTGACCAGGGTCGGCGCCCCGCCGGCATCGGCACCCATGTCCACCCGCTGCGCGAAACGGCCGTCAGCCACCACATGGCGATCGTCCAGGTCGACACCCCAGGCCGCCAGCAGCGGCCGCAGGTCGGAGCGCGAGGCCACCATGCCCGGCTGGTCGCCAAGGCCCAGCCCCTGATCGGGTCCGCCGCCGGTCGCCCGGCCGATCTCCGACAGCGGATCGACAAGGGCCAGCAGACGCCCGCCCGCCATCACGAAGGCATCGACAGCACGCAGCTGCGCTTCGGTCAGCCGCGGCGGATGAGCAAGCACCAGAAGACGGGTGCCTTCGGGAATGACGGCGCTCTCGGGATCCATCAGCCGCACGTCGAACGACTGCCGCAACTGATCGTAGATGACGTAGGGCGCCGACTGTCCCTGCATCATCGCCACCGGTCCGCCATGGCCGAAGGCGAGCGGCAGCGACGACAGCACGGCGACGCGGGGCAGCTCGGGCGTGGTCAGCCGCTGGATCAGCCGCGCCAGGTCATACTCCAGCTGCGGCTCGCGGTCCGGCGCCAGGAACGGGATCACCTCGCGCGCGGCCGGCCGCCCCGCCGAGGCCGGGCGCTCGCCCACCAGGCCGAGATAAACGGACGTGCCGTTGCCCAGGTCCACCCCGCGCAGACCGGCGGCCACCGCCGCATCCTCGGTCGCGGAGAAGGCCTCGGGGTCGACGCGCTTCACCCGCAGCTTGCCGTCGGACGCGCGGACGAACGCCTCCAGCAGATCGGCGACGCGTCGGCCGTACAGGTTGATCTGCGGCGCCGCCGCCGTCTCCTGTTCGGAGAAATACAATGTCAGTTTGACCGAGGCGGGCAATGCCGCCAGCAGCCGGACCGCGCCGGGGCTCAGCGTGTACAGGCGGTCCTCGGTGAGATCGAGACGGGCGCGGCCCGTCAGCAGATTGCTCGCAATGACCGCCAGAACGAACAGCAGCGCCAGCACCAGCAGCGCCAGCGGCCCCCGGGGCAACAGGCGACGGCTCATCACGCGCCCTCCCGCTTCAGGTCAACCACCACCACCGTGGCCACCAGCCAGACGATGATCAGCGCCAGGAAGTAAAGCAGATCGCCAAGATCCAGCACGCCCCGGGTGATGGCGCTGAAATGGGTCAGGAAACTGAGCGAGGTGATAAATCCGATGAGTGAAGACGGCGCCCAGCCCTGCAGGAAATCCGTCACCATCGGCAGCCCGGCGACGAGAAACAGGAAGCACAGCATCACGCTGGCGACAAAGGCGCTGGTCTGGCTGCGGGTGGTGGCTGACAGGCAGCCACTGATGGCAAGATAACCGCCCGCCATCAGCCATGACGCCAGGTAGGACGCGACAATCACGCCATTGTCAGGCCGGCCCAGCAGATTGACGGTCAGCCACAACGGCCAGGTCAGCAACAGCGCGACGCCCACGAAAGCCCAGGCGGCGAGGAACTTGCCCAGCGTCGCCCCGGCCGTGGAAACCGGCAGGGTCAGCAGCAGTTCCATGGTGCCGGAGCGGCGCTCCTCCGCCCAGAGCCGCATGGCCAGAGCCGGCGCCAGCAGCAGGAACAGCCAGGGATGGAACTGGAAGAAGGACTCAAGGTCCGCCCGTCCCCGGCCGAAAAAATCGCCGACGTAGAAAGCGAACACGTTGGATGCGACCAGAAACACCACCAGGAAAACGGTGGCGAGCGGAGTCGCGAAATAGCCGGTGAACTCCCGCGCGAACACCGCCCGCCAGCCTGTCAGCAGCCCGCCCGTCACGCCGCGTCCTCCTCGGCATGGGTCAGCGCGCGGAATACGTCATCCAGCCGTCCGGCCTCCACCACCAGGTCCAGCGGCACGACCTTGAGGTCGGACAAGCGCTGCCGCACGGCATCCAGGAAGGGCGCGCCATCGGGCGACAGCAGGGTCACCTGGACCCGACCGTCCGGCAGCGTCCGCAACTCGTGGCGCCAGCCATTGGTCACCGCGCCGACGGCGGCGGCGATCGGGAAGGTCAGCGTCACGGCATGGGCATAGCGGGACTTGGCGCGCAACTGCTCCGGCGTGCCATCGGCGACGATGCGGCCCCGGTCGACAATGACAACCCGCGAGCACATCGCCTCCACTTCTTCCAGGATGTGCGTCGACACGATGATCGCCCGGCCGGGCCGCAGGCCGGCGATCAGGTCACGTACCGCCTGCTTCTGGTTGGGATCCAGCCCGTCGGTGGGTTCGTCGAGCACCAGCGCCAACGGGTCGTGCATGACCGCCTGCGCCAGGCCGACGCGGCGGCGAAACCCCTTCGACAGGGTGTCGATACCCTGCGATCGAACGCGACCCAGCGCCAGCCGGTCGATAATCGATCCGATGGCGGCGCGCGCGGCCGCGCGATCGAGGCCGCGCGCGGCGGCACAGAAACGCAGGAACGGCTCGACCGCCATCTCGGTATACAGCGGCGCACCTTCGGGCAGATAGCCCAGTGCCCGACGGGCGGCCAGCGGATCGGCCCAGACATCGAGACCGTTGACCAGCGCCCGGCCGGCGGTCGGCCGCAGATAGCCCGTCAGCATGCGCAGGGTTGTGGTCTTGCCCGCACCATTGGGGCCAAGCAGCCCGAGCACTTCGCCGGCCGCCACCTTCAGACTGAGGCTGCGGACGGCCTCAACGGCTCCGTAGCGCTTGATCAGGCTGTCAGCTTCGAGCGAGACGGTCATCGGTGACCCATGAAAAGGCAGGCGGATTTCTGCTTAGTCGCGGATTTTTGCTTAGCCAATGCCTGGCCGGGCATCAAGCACCGTTGGGCCACCGTCACCGGCAACCGTGGCACAGGCGAGACAAGACGAGGGCCGGCGGTCTCTGACGCCGGGCCTGTATCAGACGCCCTGTATCAGACGCCCTGTATCAGACGGTCTTGGCGGCGCGAGCCTTGGCATCGGGGCAGGCTGCCAGCATCGGCGCGGGGTCGGCACCGACATGCGCCGGGGAAAGCGGCGCCACCACATCGCCACCAGGGGCGAACCCGAGCACCGCGAGCGCCGAGCGCTGCGCCATGCCTGCCGTCGTCGACCGCGCGACGCCAACGTTGGCGGCGGCAGCCGCCATCAGCGCGAACATGACGATCGCCAGCCCAGCCAGGCCAAGCCTGATGCGAAGCATGAGTTTACCCCTCCTTGAGTGGCGCATACTCTAGCAGGTCCGCGATTCACGGTCGAGAGCGGAAATGGCGACAGTCCGTTGCCGCTATGCGCCGGATTACTTCACCATCCACGGCGGCAGCGGCAGGTCGCGCTCGGCGAGCCAGGCCGGGTTGAAGATCTTGGACAGATACTGCCGCCCGGAGTCGCACAAGATGGTGACGATGGTCTTGCCCGGCCCCAGCTTGCGGGCAAGATGGACCGCACCGGCAACGTTGATGCCTGACGACAGACCCAGACACAGGCCTTCGTACTGCATCAGGTCATAGACGTAACCCAGCCCCTCCTCGTCGGAAACACGGAACCAGTCGTCCACCGGCGCGCCATCGAGATTGGCGGTGATCCGGCTCTGGCCGATTCCCTCGGCGACCGACGAACCCTCGGCCTTGAGTTCCCCCGTCGCGTAGTAGCTGTAGAGCGAGGCGCCATGCGGATCGGTCAGCGCCACCACCACGTCGGGATTGAATTCCTTCAGGCCCATGCCGACGCCCGCCAGCGTGCCCCCGGTGCCGACCGCGCAGGTGAAGGCATCCACCCGGCCGCCGGTCTGGCGCCAGATTTCCGGCGCGGTGGTCTTGATGTGCGCCAGCCGGTTGGCGATGTTGTCGAACTGGTTGGCCCAGACCGCACCCGGAGTTTCCTCGGCGATCCGCCGGGAGGTGTGCACGTAGTGACCGGGGTTGGAGAACGCGGCCGGCGGCACCAGCACCAGCTCGGCGCCCAGCGCCGTCAGGGTATCCTTCTTCTCCTGACTCTGGGTCTCGGGCATGACGATGATCGTCCTGTAGCCCTTGGCGTTGGCGACCACCGCCAGGCCGATGCCGGTATTGCCGGCGGTACCCTCGACGATGACACCACCCGGCGCCAGCGCACCGCGTGCCTCGGCGTCCTCGATGATCGCCAGCGCCGCACGATCCTTCACCGAGCCGCCGGGGTTGAGGAACTCCGCCTTGCCCAGGATGGTACAGCCGGTCGCGGCGGACGCGCGCTGCAGCTTGATGAGCGGCGTGTCGCCAATCAGCGGCAAAACGCTGTCAGCAACGGCGGGGCGGGCGTGATCGGTCATCGTCATGGTGCCAGATGTATCGCCGGCCCGCCCCTGCATCAAGGCGCGCGCTGCGATAAAACATGGACGCACCGTGTCTGCGGTCGCGCGGATGTCGCACAGATGGGGGATGCATTTTCCACGGCGGACGATAGTAGTGACGTCAGGCCGACATTTCGGAATCAGAGCAAGGATTGCATCCCGACCATGGCATCCACCCCGCCCGCCGCGCCCGGCACATCCACGCCCGGCACATCCACGCCCGGCGAGTCGACGTCCGGCGCATCCATCGACCCCCGCGCGTTGCGCACCGCGCTCGGCGCCTACGGCACTGGGGTTGCCATCGTCACCGCGCTGGACGCCGGGGGCCAGCCGGTTGGCATGACCATCAACAGCCTCGCGGCCGTCAGTCTTGACCCGCCGCTGGTGCTGTGGTCGGTGCAGCTCGACACCCCCTCCGCCAGCGCGTTTCGTCAGGCCCGCCACTTCGCGCTGTCCATCCTCGCCGCCGACCAGGAAACGATCGCCCGCCAGTTCGCCCGCACCGACAGCGACAAGTTCAGCGGAATCGCCACGACGCCGGGAAGCGCGGACGTGCCGCTGATCGACGGCGCGGTGGTGCATTTCGAGTGCGAGGCCTGGGCCTGCTATCCTGGCGGCGACCACGAGATCATCGTCGGCAAGGTCACCCGCCTTGCCAGCCGCCCCGGCCCGACACTGGGGTTCCACCGCGGCCGCTTCACAACCCTGGCCGACGCCTGAGCGGCCGATGGCGGCGACCGGCAGAGGAGCCCCGCTGACCCGGCGGCCCGCCCTGCTGGCGGCGCTGCTGGGCGCCTTCCTGGCCGCCAGCTGCGGCCCGTCCGCCGACACCGGGCCGGGCGCGACACGACTCCCCCCGGACACGCTGGTGCGCGCCAGCAGCGACGAGCTGCGCAGCCTTGACCCGCACAAGGTCTCGACCGTCGACGACATCAAGGTGATGGCCGACCTTTACGAGGGTCTGACCCGGCTGGGTGCCGATGGCCGGGTGGAACCGGGCCTCGCCGAGCGCTGGCAGGTCAGCGCCGACGGGCTGGACTGGCGCTTCACCCTGCGGCCGGGACTGCGCTTCGCCGACGGTACGACGCTGAGCGCCCGCGACGTGGTGACGAGTCTGCGCCGGCTGCTGACGCCGACCACCGCCGCCCCCAACGCCAGCCTGTTTTTCGCCATCGCCAACGCCGAGGCGGTCGCCTCCGGCACGGCCGCGCCCGAGACCCTGGGAGTACAGGCGTCAGACGCCCGGACGGTCACCATCCGTCTCCAGCGCCCCCTGCCGGCCTTCGCCGAACTGCTGGCCCACGCCAGTGCCGTGGTGCTGCCGGGCGCGGCCCTGGACCGCCATGGCGATGCCTGGATCAAGCAACGACCGTTGGCGAGTTCCGGCCCGTTCCGGCTGCGTCAGTGGCGGCTGCACAGCGCGCTGACGCTGGAGCGCAACCCCCATTATCATGACGCCGGCGACGTCGCCCTGGCCGGCGTGGTCTACCGTCCGCTGCCCGACGACCAGAGCGCGCTGCGCCAGTTCCGCGCCGGCGCGCTCGACATCCTGCCCGACTTCCCGGCCCGCGATCTTGCCCTGGTGCGCCGCGAAATCCCCTCGGCGGTCCGGCTCGCGCCCTATCGGGGCAGCTATTATTTCGCCTTCAACACCCGCCGGCCACCGTTCGACGACGTGCGGGTGCGCCGGGCGCTGGCGATGAGCGTCGACCGGCATATTCTTGTCCATCTTGTCATCGGGCTCGACCAGCCGCAGGCCTTTGGCGTGGTGCCGCCCGGGCTTGGCGGCTATGGCCCGGCGGTGCTGCCCGGCTACGCCCGCTGGCCGATGGCCCGGCGTCTGGACGAAGCGCGCCGGCTGCTCCTTGCCGCCGGCTATGGCCCGGACCGGCCGCTGACATTCGAGATCCGCTACAACAGCGATGTCGAGCACCGGCGGATCGCACTGGCGCTGACGCAGATGTGGAAGCCGCTGGGCGTGCGCACCCGGCTGGTCAACGCCGAGGCGGCCATTCACTTCGCCATGCTGCGGGCCGGTGATTTCTCTCTGGCGCGATCGGGCTGGATCGCCGACTATGCCGGGGCTGAAAACTTCCTGTCGATCTTCATGTCCAACGCCGGTCCGCTCAACTATCCCGGCTATGCCAATCCCGACTATGACCGCGACGTCATGGCGGCGATGGCGCTGGCCGACCCCGTTGCCCGCAATCATGCCCTGCGACGGGCGGAGGCCCGGTTGGTGGAGGATGTTCCGGTGCTGCCGCTCTATCATTATGTATCGAAATCGCTGGTGGGACCGCGCGTGGAGGGCTGGACCGACAATCTTGCCAACATCCACCCCTCGCGTGCGCTGCGGCTGCGTCCGGCCCCGGAGACAGTCCGATGATCCGCCTGACCCGGCCGTCGACCCGTTTTGCCCGGCTTGCCCTGCTGAGCCTCGGGCTGCTCACCGGCTGTGGCGGCACGTCCGGGGACGACGCAGCGGCCGAACGCACCTTGAGAGTTGCCGTCATCGGCGACCTGACGACGCCCACGCCCTATGCCGCCACCACCGGCGCTGAACGCCTGCTGGCGGCGGAAACCCAGCGCGGCCTGGTGACACTCGATGCCGCCGGACGGATCGTGCCCGGGCTGGCCGAGAGCTGGTGGGTCAGCGAGGACGGCCTCAGCTACATCTTCCGGCTGCGCCTGGCACACTGGCAGGATGGCAAGACGGTGACGCCGGATGACGTGGTGAGGGCCTTCCGTGCCATGCTTGGACCCGGGTCACGGCATCCGTTGCGTGAGGAGCTGTCGGTGATCGAGAACGCCGACAAGGTGCGGGAGCGAAAGCTGGGCTCGCGGGCACTGGGCGTCAAGGCCGTCACCGAGAATGTCGTCGAGATCGTGCTGGAGCGGCCGCTGCCGGCGATGCTGGGCCTGCTTGCCGACCCGACGACCGGCATTGTCCGCAGCGTGCAGGAAAATGGCCAGCGCCTTCAGCTCGGACTCGGCCCCTACCGGCTGACCCGCCGCGAGCCGGGCAGCTGGCTGCTCGACACCAATGGCGGCTCGTTCGCCGCGCGGGGACTCGGCTATGGCCATGTGCTGCTGTCGCCTGTCGCCAGCGCCGACGCGGCCATCGCCCGTTTTCGCGACGGCAAGGTCGACATCGTCGCCGGCGGCGCGCTCGACGGGCTGTCCGGCGCCCGCACCCTGCCCGCCAGCGGCACGTTGCGGATCGAGCCGTCCTACGGCGTCTACGGACTGGTGGCGCAGACCCGCCGCGGCCCGCTCGCCGACATCCGCCTGCGCCGCGCGCTGGCGATGGCGGTCGACCGCGAGAACCTGGTACAACGCCTGTTCAGCATTTCGGCCATGAAGGTGGCCACGGCCATCGTGCCGCCCAACCTGCCGAGTTATGGCGCGCCGGCCGCACCCGACTGGGCGGCCTGGACGCCCGTCGAGCGACAGCAGGAGGCCCGGCGACTGCTGACGGAAGCCGGCTTCGGCCCCGACACGCCGCTCACCCTCACCGTCGCACTGCCGGATGGCATCGAGAACGAGCAGGTGCTGGCGGCGATCGCCGCCAACTGGCAAGCGCTGGGTGTCCAGATCACCGCCCGGCGCGGCTCCCGCGCCGCCATGGCCGCCCTGGTGGCCACAGGCGAGTTTGATCTGGCACTGCGCCCGATCATCACGGCCGCCGACCTGCCCAGCGCGTTCCTGGCGCCGTACCTGTGCAATGCCGGCGCGATCAATTTCGGCGGCTATTGCAACGCCGAGGCCGACCGCCTGCTGGGCGAGGCAACCCACATCGCCGACCGGGCCGCCCGTACCGCCAAGATCAAGGCGGCCGAGAAGCTGATGGCGGACGAGGCGCCGGTGATCAGTCTGTTCGTGCCGGTGCGGTGGTCGCTCGTGCGCGCCGACATCACCGGCTGGGTGGACAATGTCGCCGGCAGCCATCCGTTGTCGCAACTGCACCCCGACGGTGGAAAGTAGCGGCACGATGGGGCGTTTCCTGCTCGGCCGCCTGCTCGGCGCCATCCCGACCCTGCTCGCCATCATCCTGCTCAGCTTCGCCATCATGCGGGCCGCTCCCGGCGGGCCCTTCGACGGTGAGCGGGCACTGCCACCCGAGGTCGAGGCCAATCTGCGCGCGGCCTATGATCTCGACGCCCCGCTCGCGGTACAGCTCGGCCGCTATCTCGCCGGTCTGGCGCGGTTCGATTTCGGCCCGTCGTTCAAATACGCCGATTTCTCGGTCGGCGAACTGATCGCCGGGGGGGCGCCGGTCAGCGCCATCATCGGCGGCGCGGCCCTGCTGCTGGCGACCGTCCTCGGCATTGCCCTGGGCAGCGTCGCCGCGCTCGACCGGCACCGCGCGCTCGACAGCGGCGTCATGGCGCTGGCGGTGGTCGGCCAGGTGGTACCGACCTTCGTCGTCGGCCCGCTGCTGGCGCTGCTGTTCGGCCTGTGGCTGGGCTGGCTGCCGATCGCCGGACTGGAGGGCGGCGCGCGCGCTTTCGTGCTGCCGGTGGTGACGCTGGCGCTGCCCTATGTCGCCAGCATCGCCCGGCTGACCCGGGGCAGCCTGCGCGAAGTGCTCGCCCAGCCGTTCATCCGCACCGCCCGCGCCAAGGGGCTCGATGACGCCACCGTGCTGTGGCGTCACGCGCTCAAGCCCGCGCTGCTGCCGGTGGTGAGCTATCTCGGCCCCGCCGCCGCCGGGCTGCTGACCGGCTCGGTGGTGGTGGAGACGGTGTTCGGCCTGCCTGGCATCGGCCGCTATTTCGTCCAGGGCGCCATCAACCGCGACTACACGCTGGTGCTCGGCGTTGTCGTGCTCTACGGCGCGCTGATCATCCTGTTCAACCTGCTGGTGGACATCCTCTACGGCTGGCTCGACCCGCGGCTGGCGCGGCGATGACGATGCCGGGGCGCCCCTCCCGCCGGTCGCCGGCCGCGCGCCTGCGCCGCCACCGCGCCGGCATGATCGGGACCATGCTGCTGACCATTCTCGCCGTTCTGGCGCTGACTGGACCATTATTGTCACCACATGGGCTGGACGCGGTGGACTGGGCGGCCTTCGAGCGGCCGCCATCGGCAAGCCATATCTTCGGCACCGACAGCGCGGGTCGCGACCTGTTCGTCCGGCTGATGCTGGCCACCGGCATCTCGCTGCTGCTGGGGCTGCTGGCGAGCCTGGTCAGCGTGGTCATCGGCATCCTGTGGGGTGCCATCGCCGGCTTCGCCGGCGGCCGGGTCGACGCGGTGATGATGCGCCTTGTCGACATCCTCTACGCCATGCCGTTCATGTTTCTGGTCATCCTGCTGATGGTGGTGTTCGGCCGCTCGATCTGGCTGATCTTCATCGGCGTCGGCGCCATCGAGTGGCTGACGCTGGCGCGGATCGTGCGCGGCCAGACCATGCAGCTCAAGGCGATGCCGTTCGTCGAGGCGGCCCGCGCCTGCGGTGCCTCGCCGGCGCGCATCGTCGCCCGCCACATCGTGCCCAACCTGCTGGGCGTGGTCGCCATCTACGCCACGCTGACGGTGCCGCAGGTCATTCTGGTCGAGAGCTTTCTCAGCTTTCTGGGGCTTGGCGTGCAGGAGCCGCTGACCTCGCTGGGCGTGCTGGCCAAGGATGGCGTCGACGCCCTGGAAACCGCGCCCTGGCTGCTGCTGTTCCCTGGCGGCTGGCTGGCGTTGCTGCTGATCGCGCTCAACCTGCTGGGCGACGGGCTGCGCGACGCGCTCGACCCGAGGGAAGCGCTGTGACCGCCGTCGCGCCGCTGTTCGCCCTGCGCAATTTCCAGGTCCGGTTCGACACCGCCGATGGTCCGGTGGCGGCGGTGCGCGGGGTCGACCTCACGCTGGCGGCGGGCCAGGCGCTGGCCATCGTCGGCGAGTCCGGCTCCGGCAAAAGCCAGACCGTGCTCGGCGCCTTCGGCCTGACCGGCGCCAACAGCCACATCGCCGGCGATATCGCCTTCGACGGCCACGACATCCGCTTGCTGTCGCCCCGCCAGCGCCGGTCGCTGCTGGGTCGCGATGTCGGCTTCGTGTTCCAGGACCCGCTGACCGCGCTCACCCCCCATCTGCCCGTTGCCCGCCAGATCAGCGAGACGCTGGAGCGCCATCGCGGCTTTGATCGTACCGCCGCGCGCGCCGCCGCCATCGCCCTGATGACCCGGCTCGGCCTGCCCGCCGACCGGGCGGACGCCTACCCCCATGAACTGTCGGGCGGCCAGCGCCAGCGGGTGATGATCGCTTCGGCACTGGCCTGCGACCCCAAGCTGCTGATCGCCGACGAGCCGACCACCGCGCTCGACGTGACGGTGCAGGCGGAGATTCTCGCCCTGCTGGACTCATTGCGCGCCGAACGCGGCCTGGCGCTGGTGTTCATCACCCACGACCTGGCGGTCGCCGCCCAGGTCACCGGCCGGCCAGGCGACCAGGTGGCGGTGATGCGGGCCGGACGGATCGTCGAGCAAGGTGCCGCCGAGGCGCTGCTGGCCGCACCCGCCGACCCCTATACCCGCGCCCTGGCCGCCGCCGCGCGCCCCGCGACGCCGCGCGAGGCCGCGCCGACACCGCTGCCCCGGCTGGTGGTCGACGGGCTGGGTGTCAACTACCGCCGGCCGTCGGGCTGGTTCGCCAGCCGCCCGGTGCCGGCGCTGCGCGATGTCAGCTTCACCGCCGGCCCGGGCGAGGCCATCGGCATCGTCGGCGAATCCGGCTCCGGCAAATCGACGCTGATCCGTGCGTTGCTCGGGCTGGTGCCGACCTGTGCCGGCACGATTCACTGGCAGGGCGCGCCGCTATGCCCGCCCTACCCACGCGCATTGCGACGGTCGTTGCAGATCGTGCATCAGGATCCGTTCGCGGCGCTCAATCCGCGCTTGACCATTGGCCAGTCACTGGCTGAACCGCTGGAGATCCACGCGCCCGAACTGACAGCCGGCGACCGCCGGGCAAGGGTGCAAGACTGGCTGGCGCGGGTCGGCCTGCCCGCCAGCTTCGCCGACCGCCATCCACACGAACTGTCGGGCGGACAGAACCAGAGGGTCAATATTGCGAGGGCCTTTATCGCTGGTCCGGCACTGGTGGCCTGCGACGAGGCGGTGAGCGCGCTGGATGCCGAGACCAAGGTCGCCATCCTCGATCTGCTGCTGGGGCTGCAGGCGGAGACCGGCGTCATCCTGCTGTTCGTTACCCACGACTTTCAGTCGGTGACAACATTGTGCCAACGCACAATCGTTTTGCACTGCGGCAAAATTGTTGACGCCGGGGCCACATCGGCGCTTATGGCAAACCCGACGCAGGCGTATACCCGGACGCTGATCGCGGCGATGCCGCGACTGACGCTCCCCCCACAACAAGCGCCCGCCAAACGAGAGAAGCCACGGGAGACCTAAGACATGAGCACGGATCCGATTGTGATCGTCGGCGGCAAGCGCACGCCGATGGGTGGATTTCAAGGCGAGCTGGCCGGCCTGACCGCGCCGCAGCTCGGCACGGCGGCGATCAAGGCCGCGATCGCGGAATCCGGCGTGGCGCCGGACGAGGTCGATCAGGGCGTGATGGGCTGCGTGCTGCCGGCCGGTCTGGGCCAGGCGCCGGCCCGCCAGGCGGTGCGCAACGCCGGCCTGCCCGACTCGGTGGCCTGCACCACCGTCAACAAGATGTGCGGCTCCGGCATGAAGGCGGTGATGGACGCCCATGACGCGCTGGCGGCCGGCTCCGCCGACGTCATCATCGCCGGCGGCATGGAGAGCATGACCAACGCGCCCTACATCCTGCCCAAGGTCCGCGCCGGCCTGCGCATCGGCCACGCCGAGGTGCTCGACCACATGTACATCGACGGCCTGGAGGACGCCTACCAGCGCGGCCGCCTGATGGGCACCTTCGCCGAATCGACCGCCCAGCACTACCAGTTTAGCCGCGAGGCGCAGGACGCCTACGCCATCGAGAGCCTGAAGCGGGCGCAAAACGCCATCACCTCCGGCGCCTTCGACAGCGAGGTGGTGCCGGTGTCGGTGCCGACCCGTGGCGGCGCGGTGGAGGTCCGGATCGACGAGCAGCCCGGCAAGGCCAAGCTCGACAAGATCCCGACGCTCAAGCCCGCCTTCGCCAAGGACGGTACGGTCACCGCCGCCAATTCCTCGTCGATCTCCGACGGCGCGGCCGCACTGGTGCTGATGCGCGCCTCCACCGCCAAGGCCAAGGGCCTGACGCCGCTGGCCCGCATCGTCGGCCATGCCACCCATGCCCGCGCGCCGGAGTGGTTCACCACCGCGCCGATCGGCGCCATGCAGTCGCTGTTCAAGCGCACCGGCTGGGGCGTCAATGACGTCGACCTGTTCGAGATCAACGAAGCATTCGCCGTCGTCACCATGGCGGCGATGCAGGATCTCGGCCTCGATCACGCCAAGGTGAACGTGCATGGCGGCGCCTGCGCGCTGGGCCACCCGGTCGGCGCCTCGGGCGCGCGCCTCATCGTCACGCTGATGGCGGCGCTGAAGCGCTACGGCAAGACCCGCGGCGTTGCCTCGCTGTGCATCGGCGGCGGCGAAGCGACCGCCGTCGCCATCGAACTGGCGGCGTAAACGGTCAGGCGGCGGCCGGCGGACCCGCCGGCTGCAACAGCAACGGGCGCCCCCGCGCAAGCAGGGGCGCCCGTTTGCGTTGGCACGATGGCGTATGGCGTTACAGGTCGGGCAGCGACTCGTCAGCGACCTTCTGCAGGTCGCGGATGGCGCTGGAGAGCCGGCGCGTCGTCTCCGGGTCGGTCAGCGGCGGCTCGATCGGCCCCAGTGCCGCCGGCGCGATGGCCGGGCCCTGGCTGATGGCGCGGTTGAGATCGCGCATGCGCTCGGCCAGCGCGATGAAGCGCTCCACCGTCTCGCGGCTGACCCGGGCGGCGGCGGCCATCTGTTCAGCCGCCTGACCCATGGTCTGGGCGCCGTTGGCCTCTCTCGTCAATGCGGCCAGCAGCTGTTCGGTGGTGGCCTGGCTGCTGGCGACATTGGCCTCGATGCCCTGGGTCGCGCCCTGGATCATCGTCCGCAGCTCCTGCGCCACCCCGCGCACCTCGTCGATCGCCCTGGCAACCTGCTTGGCGTGGTGTTTCTGGATGGCGGTAAGCGAGCTGGTGTAGCTGTCGCCCAGCGTCTTGAGCTGCGCCTGACTGATCTGCGGCAGCGAGGCCTGGGTCTCGCGCACCGACTCCAGTACGCCCTGCGCCACGCCGTCAAGGGTGCGCAAGGTCTCGGCGATGGCGTTGAACCGCGCGCCGGAGGTCTCTCCGAGCTGCTCGATGAACCCGTCCAGCGTCTGGCGCAGAATGTCGCCGTCCGCGGCCGCCACGGCCACCGGTGACGGCGCCGGCCCTCCCGGGGCCAAAGCCGCCACCACCCGGTCCAGCCGGGCCTCGACGGCACCACCGGCGCCAGCAAACAGCAAGGCCGCGACAAGCGCGCCCGCCCCCGCGATCACCAGGCTGGCCAGCGCCAGCACCGTGCCCTCCAGACCGGAACGCTGCACCAGCGCCAGCGGCTGGCCGACCATCGACAACTCCGCGGCGCTGCCGCGCGCCAGCGCCACCAGCGCCAGCAACACACCCACGCCCAGCGCCAGCATCGGCAGCAGGCGGAAAAACCAGCGCGCGAAACGGCGGGCCAGCAGATCACGGCCACTGATCGCGCCCAGGGGACCACCGACCTTGTCGAACAGATCGTCCAGCTCAACGCTGCCCGGCTCGACGTCGGCATCCAGCGCCCGGTCCGCGACAATGGCGACCCCCAGCAGCGGCAATACCCAGCCGGCCAGCACCCATGCCACCGCCCCCAGTCCGGTCGTCAGCGCCACCAGCAGCACGGGCTCGTCGTAACGCACCCCGAGCAGGCGGGTGCCAAGGCCCCACTGTTCGGCCATCGACGCCAACAGGCCGCCCCCCAGCACGGCCACTGCCGTCAGCAGGACGACCACCAGGCCGCCAAGCCAGAATCCCACCTTGTTCAACATGGTCGCGTTCAACCCCTCATCCGCACGCGATGCCGCCAGACCGGGACGCCCATCCCGGTCGTCCTATTCTACGCTCACCCCCGCCGCGCACCACCCAGCAGGCGGGCATAGACCGGTACATAATGATCGACCGTCATCGCCCAGGTCCGCTCCGTCGCCACGTAGCGGCGCGCGGTTTCCCGCCGCTGCTCCCACATTTCCGGCCGATCGAGCAACCCGCTGACGCTTTCCGCCAGCGCCGCCGGATCATCGGGCCGGAACAGCTCGCCGGTCTCGCCGGCAAGAATCAGCTCCCGATGGCCACCCACGTCGGAGGCCGCCACCAGCTTGCCTTCGGCCATCGCCTCCAGCGGCTTGAGCGGCGTCACCAGTTCGGTCAGCCGCATCCGCTTGCGCGGATACACCAGCACGTCGATCAGGCTGTAGTAGCGGTCCACCTCGGCGTGGGGCACCCGGCCGGTAAAATGAACGCGCGCGCCAACCCCAAGTGCGGCCACCTGCGCCTTCAGCGCCGCCTCCACCGGCCCGCCACCCACCAGCAGCAGATGCAGCCTGGGTCGGCTGGCCAGCAGCAGCGGCATGGCCGCCACCAGCACGTCAAGACCCTCGTAATCATAGAAGGAACCGATGAAACCGATGATCTCGGCATCCGTCAGCCCCAGTTCGGCCGCCAGCGCCGCGTCGCGCGGCTTGCCGGGCGTGAACTGGTCCTGGTCGACCGCGTTGGGCGTCAGGAACAGCTTGTCCTCGTGAATGCCTCGGCCGCGCAGGTCACCCATCAGGCCGGCACAGATGCAGCCCACCGCGTCCGCCGCCATCGCCGCGCGCGTTTCCAGCCAGTGGGTCGCGGTATAGCGCAGGTCACCTTCGCGACTGGTGCCATGGGCGGCCGACGCATCCTCCCAGAAGGCGCGAATCTCGTAGACCCAGGGCAGGCCGGTGCGCCGCGCGACGCGACCCACCGCCATGGCATTGAGCACCGGCGAGTGGGCGTGCAGGATGTCGGGCCGGGTCTCGGCCACCAGCGCCTCCAGTCGACGGGTGGTCGCGGCCACCTCCGCCAGCTCGCGCAGCACTGGCACCCGGCTTGCCAGACCGTCCGGGCGCGGCGTGCGATGGAACCGCAACCCGTCGGCCTCCTCCGGATCGGGGCCCGGATGATAATGACGCGGCGTGGTCAGATGGACCGTCTCCCAGCCGCGCCGGTTCTGCTCACGCAGGATGGAACGGCTGCGGAAGGTGTAGCCACTGTGCAGCGGCAGCGAGTGGTCAAGGACATGAAGGATGCGCATCGGGGAATCGGTCGGCTTTCATGGATCGGCCCGGTTGTAGCCGATCGGGATCGATGGTCAAACAAGCCCGCGAGGCAACGCCCCCCGGGCACGCGGCAACGCCGGCCCGCGCGACGAACCCTCGGGCCGGCGCTAAGTCTTGGACGACAAGCATTAAACTTTGTATTGCCAGTTTCTGTCATCGTGCCGAAAGAATGTCGGGCGATTCGATGTCGGCAGTTTCCGGGGAACGTTCGCGAAGGGTATCGCAGGTGCAATCAGGCCAAGGTGAGTCGCGTGATCCGGCCGTGTCTTCTGACAGGCTGACGCCACGCCGCATCCTGCTCGTCGCCGGCTTCTTCCCGCCGCTCGCGCCGTCAGGTTCGACCCGTGCGCCAAGCCTCGCCCGCCACTGGCTGGCCCAGGGCCATGACGTGCGGGTGCTCTCGGCCCGCAACCGCCTCACCTCGAAGGTGCTGAAGCACGAACTGCCGGAGGAGCGGGTCACCTTCGTCCCGTTCCCCGAGGTCGAATCACTGCGCGAGGCCGCCGCCTTCCACCTGTTTGGCCGGGTGCCCCCGACACCGGCCGACGGTGGCGGATCGCCGGCCACGCCGCCGGCCGGCGCCGGCGGGGGGACACCCCGGCTGGCATCGCTGCCCTACCGCAAGCAGATCGCGGATCTTTACTGGGACATGATGTTCATTCCCGACAAGCATCTGTTCTGGTCGCGCACCGCCACCACCGCCGGGCGGGCCCTGGTGGAGCGGTGGAAGCCGGACCTCCTCTATTCCAGCGGCCCGCCGCACTCGGGACACATCGTCGCCCGCCATCTCGCCGCCGCCTGCGGCGCCCCCTGGGTGGCGGAGCTGCGCGACGAATGGGCCGGCAACCCCTACGGCGTGCAGAACTGGCTGCGCACCATCATCGAACGCCGCATGGAACGCCGCACGCTGCACGACGCCACCGCGCTGGTGGCGGTCACCCGCACCACCCAGCGCACGCTGGACCAGCTGCACGGCAAGCCGGTGGCGCTGAGCATGAACGGCTATGACCCGGTGGATTTCGACGGGCTGGAGACGGTGACGCCGCTCGACCCCGACAAGCTGACCATCGTTCACGCCGGCTCCATCTACATCGGCAAGCGCGATCCGTCGTCGCTGTTCGCCGCCACCGCCCGGCTCGGCGCGCTGGCCTCGCGGGTGAACCTGCTGTTCTACGGCGAGCAGGCCGATTCGCTGGCCTCGCTGGCGCGCCACTATGGCGTGGAGGCAAGCGTCACCATCTCGCCGCCGATCACCCGGCGCGAAGTGCTCGAAATCGAACGCCGCGCCGACGTGCTGCTGCTGTGCCGCTGGAACGACCCCGCCGAGGACGGCATCATCCCCGGCAAGCTGTTCGAGTATATCGGCGCCCGCCGGCCGATCCTGGTCATCGGCTCCGAGACCGGCGAGGCGGCCGAGATCGTCCGTGAGGGTCAGTTCGGCCTCGTCTCCAACGACCCCGACCGCCTGGCCGCCCAGTTGCGCGGCTGGATCGAGGCCAAGGCGCAGACGCCTCGGCTGGAGGATGTTCCCAACATCAGTGGCCGTGACTACACCCGTGCCGGCCAGTTCGATGCCCTGGACAGCTTCCTGGCCCGCACGCTGGCCTGAGGCGACGCCACCAACCGGCGGTCTTCCAGCGCCGGGACCAGCCCGGCCCGCCGCCCGGCTAGCCCATGTCGGAATAAGGGATGCCACGATAGAGCGGCAACGCGTCCAGCGTCGCGTCCAGCCGGGCGATGGTGTGGCGGTATCGCTGGTCCGTCACTGACCGGTAGATACGCCTGAAACTGGTCGCGCTCATGCCCTCGGCCAGCCCGTCGATGGCATCGGCGGGAAACAGCGCCGCCTCGCGGGCCCGCGCCAGCAACCTTATCATCGCCTCGGCATCACGGCTGCGCTGATGGGTGATGCGGGCGAGTCTCAGTCCGGCCCGGTTGGCGAGCAGGTCAACGAAGGAGAATCCGCTGCCGCCAGGCAGCGAGTCGTTCAGCTCCTTCCACTCCCCGGCGGCCCGCGACAACCGGTCGGGGAAGATCACGCCCAGCGCCGCCGACAGCGCGAAATGCTTCGGCAGATCCTGACGGCCCGCCAGCACCAGCGCCGGTGGATCGGGCGTGCACGCCGCACCGAGATCGACCACGCCGCCCGCCAGCGCCGCCACCCGCTGGCCCACCGCCAGCATGCCCAGCGCCACGAAGGCGGCACGGGCTTCCTCGCCGGCATTACCGACGGGCAACCGCTCCTCGGCCAGCGCGAAGGCACGGTTGACCAGCAGGGCGAACGGCTTGGCACCAACGCCACTGCGCAGGTCAGCCTCCAGCAGATGGGCGTAGTAAAGCCGGACCAGCGCCGGATCGATACCCGGCTCGCCTCCGGGCACCAGCGCCCGCACCCGGTCGAGCAGGCTGGCCGGCACACGGACCACCGCGACCACCTGCTGGCGGGGTGTGAACCGCAGACTGTGGACGGCATCGTCGGGTCCGCCCACCTCGGGCGGAAAGCCGAGCGCATGCCAGAGCCGTTCGACCATCCAGCGCATGGTGGCCGGTGACAGTTCGACCGCGCCGACGCGGGCACTGACGGGCGGGAAGCCACCGCGACGCTCGGCAACCACGGCCTCAAGATTGATGAACGAGTGGCGTGCCACCACGATGGTCAGCGCCAGATCGGCACGGCCACCGCCGAGACGGACCCGGGGTCGCAGCGTGCCGAACCCGTGGTTGGTCAGCCGACCCAAAGCGTCGAGCTGACGCTGGCCGAGCACGATCCCCCGCGCCTGCCCTGATGCCTTGACGGTATCCCCCAGCTCCGCCACCACAAGACGCGCGGCGGCCGAGTCCGCCGGCTGCGGCGGCGGCAGATCATCGACCAGCGGCTGGCCGCTGATCACCGTCGTGGCCAGCAGCGCCAACGCGGCGACCATCACCAGCAGCGGTCGGCCGCACCACCGCCAGGCGCGGGCCGCCCACGGATGGGACAGTCCCGCCCGCAGGACGCGGACCATCAATGCGCCGCCCCCCAGGTGGCGCCCTGGCCGCACTCGACGACCAGCGGCACCGCGATATCCACCGCCGGGCGCGCCGCCGCGCTCATCACCTCGGTGATGACGGACGCCGCCGCGCCGGCCAGCGACTCCGGCGCCTCGAACACCAGTTCGTCATGCACCTGCAGCAGCATTTTCACCGCGCTCAGCCCCGCCGCGTCCAAGGCGGCCGGCATGCGGATCATCGCCCGGCGGATGATGTCGGCCGCCGTGCCCTGGATCGGCGCGTTGATCGCCTGGCGTTCAGCGAAATTGCGCTGGTTGGGGTTCTTGTCGTTGATGGTGGCGATGTAGGCGCGGCGGCCGAACAGCGTCTCGACATAGCCCTGCTTGCGGCACTGGGCGACGGTGGCGTCCATATAGGCGCGAATACCGGGGAATTTCTCGAAATAGCGGTCGATGAAGGCCTGCGCCTGGCCACGGGCGATGCCGAGCTGGCGGGCCAGCCCGAACGCCGAGATGCCGTAGATGATGCCGAAGTTGATCGCCTTGGCCTGACGGCGGACCATCGGGTCCATGCCCTCCACCGGTACGCCGAACACTTCCGATGCGGTCATGGCGTGGATGTCGATGCCGTCGGCGAAGGCGCGCTTGAGTGCCGGAATGTCGGCGATGTGCGCCAGCAGGCGCAGCTCGATCTGGCTGTAGTCGGCCGACAGCAGCACAGCGCCTGTAGGCGCCACGAAGGCCTCGCGGATCTTGCGACCCTCCTCGGTGCGCACCGGGATGTTCTGCAGGTTGGGGTCGGTCGACGACAGCCGGCCGGTGGAGGTGGAGGCCATGGCATAGCTGGTGTGCACCCGCCCGGTGTCGGGGTTGATCTGGCCCTGCAGCGCATCGGTGTAGGTGGACTTCAGCTTGGCCAGCTGGCGCCAGTCCAGCACCCGCTGGGCCAGCTCGACGCCCTCCGCCGCCAGGCCGTCCAGCACGTCGGCGTCGGTGGACCAGGCGCCGGTCTTGCCCTTCTTGCCGCCCTTGAGCGCCATCTTGTCGAACAGGATGTCGCCGAGCTGCTTGGGGCTGGCGACGTTGAACGGCTCGCCGGCGAGCTGGTGGATCTGCGCCTCCAGCGCCCCCATGCGCTGGGCGAAGTCGCCCGACAGCCGGGCCAGCGTCGTCCGGTCGACCAGGATGCCGGCGCGCTCCATCGCCACCAGCACCGGCACCAGCGGCCGTTCCAGCGTTTCATAGACGGTGGTCATGCGGTCCCGCCACAGCCGGCCCTTCAGCGCCGCGTGCAGCCGCCAGGTGACGTCGGCGTCCTCCGCCGCATAGGCGGTCGCCCGGTCGAGCGGCGCCTCGGCGAAGCTGATCTGGTTCTTCCCCGAGCCGCAGACATCGGCGTACTTGATGGTGGCGTGGCCCAGGTGCAGCTCGGACAGCGCGTCCATGCCGTGGCTGTTGCGGCCGTTGTCCAGCACGTAGGACAGCAGCATGGTGTCGTCGAAGTTGACGATGGTGACGTCGTAGCGCGCCAGCACCGCCATGTCGTATTTCAGGTTCTGGCCGATTTTCAGCACGCCGGCATCCGCCAGCAGCGGCCGCAGCACGTCCAGCGCCACCACCAGCGGAATCTGCGCCGGCCGCTCGGCCAGCAGACCACCGCCGCTGCCGGTATGGCCGAGCGGGATGTAGCAGGCCTGGCCCGGCGCCAGCGCCAGGCTGACGCCCACCAGCTCGGCGCGCAGCGCATCCAGCGAGGTGGTCTCGGTATCCACCGCCACCACGCCCAGCCGGGTCGCCTGCGCCACCCACCAGCCCAGCCGGTCAAGCGTGGTGACGCATTCGTACGCGCCGGTGTCGAACGGCACCGCGCCGCCAGCGGCGTCCGCCGCCGTCCCGTCCCCGGCGAGGGCGGCGTCATGGTGCGTGTTGATCTTGGCCTTCAGCGAGCGGAAGCCGTGCTTGTCGAAAAAGGCGATCATCGGCTCGTGCGGCGGATGGCGCAGCGTCAGTTCGTCCAGCGGCACCGGCAGCGGCACGTCGTCCTTCAGCGTCACCAGCTGCTTCGAGACGCGGGCGAGATCGGCGAACTGGATCAGGTTTTCCCGCCGCTTGGGCTGCTTGATCTCGTGGGCGTGCGCCAGCAGCGTCTCGACATCGCCATAATGCTGGATCAGCTCGGCGGCGGTCTTGGGGCCGATGCCCGGCACGCCCGGCACATTGTCGACCGAGTCGCCCATCAGCGCCTGCACCTCGATCACCTTGTCGGGGCCGACGCCGAACTTCTCGACCACCGCCTCTTCCCGCAGACGGCGGTTGTTCAGGGTGTCCAGCAGCTCGACGCCGGGACCGACCAGCTGCATCAGATCCTTGTCGGAGGAGACGATGGTGACCTCGAAGCCGGCCGCCCGGGCGGCGCGGGCGTAGGAGGCGATGATGTCGTCGGCCTCGAAGCCCGGGCTTTCGATGCACGGCACCGAGAAGGCGCGCACGGCATCGCGGATCAGCGGAAACTGCGGCCGCAGGTCCTCCGGCGGCTCCGGCCGGTTGGCCTTGTAGTCGGGATAGATGTCGTTGCGGAACGAATGACGGGCAGCGTCGAGAATCACCGCCAGATGGGTCGGGTGCTCGGCGTCGTTGAGATCCTCGATCAGCTTCCACACCATGGTGGTGAAGCCGTAGACGGCGTTCACCGGCGTGCCGGCCGGATCGGTCATCGGCGGCAGCTTGTGGTAGGCGCGGAAGATGTAGCCGGAACCGTCCACCAGATAGAGGTGGTTCTGGCGCGGCGTCGCGGCCGGACCGGGTTCCGGCGCGACGGGAAGGGCAGCGGGGTCGCTCATGGCGGCGGACTGTAGCCGCGTGATCCCGGCTTGACCACCCGCACGCTGTCGCAGCCCGTCGGCGTTCTCACCCGGTCCACCGTGACGGTTCCAGACCGGTACGCCTTGCTGTCGTCCGCCGCTCTGGACCTGCGCCTGTTGAAACCAGCCCCTCTTGCAAGCAGGCCCATAGGCCCGCTATGAAGCGGTGCGCTGACGCGCAGGCGCCCGGGCGGGTGTAGTTCAATGGTAGAACAGCAGCTTCCCAAGCTGCATACGAGGGTTCGATTCCCTTCACCCGCTCCAAATTTTCAGATTTGTCGAAACACCTGAAAAATAAAGAGAAAAATAGGCCATTCTGGCCTGTGTAGGTACTGTGCAGAAAAATTTTCGGAATTGCTTCGCAGTCGCCCGCAGAAAATCCGCTTTCAGCTCCCCCAATTCGCCCATCAAAGCTATCCCGTTTTTGGTTGATTCGAGCGTCGTCGAGCGCCATTTCCCCGATAACGCGGTTATGGCGCAAAGCGCCTATATAGAGGCGGGCAGCGACAGGATCGGACAATGCGGGCAAGGCGCAGACAAGACGAAGAACGGATGAAAGCGCGGGCGCGCCGCGTGATGGCCTTGTGGTCGCGCGGCCTCTCCGATGCGCCTGCACATTCGCCGCGCGCGGTCGGGCGCAATGCCTCTACGCATTGCCGCCCGTGTTCCTGCTGGCTGTGCAGCGGCCATAAGGATGTGCCGCGCAAGGGGGAGCGCGGCTTTGAGGATTATCAGGGCTGAAAGCCCTCTGTCCGGCGCGGCCCCAAAGGCCGCGCCGTCCGCTCAGGGGTGGGTCGGGCGGGATAAAGAATAGCCGCCGTCACCATGACGGCGGCTCCGCCAGATGCCGGAGGGTTGTCCCTCCGGCGTTTTTATTTCAGGCGGCTTCCTTCACCTCGTGGGGCTGCGGCTGCAAGCTGTGGAGATAATCGGCGGCGCGCTGCGCATGGGCGGCGGCGTTGAAAATCGCGCGCTTGTCTTCCTTCAGCACCTTCAGCCAGTTGCCAATATAGGCGGCATGCTCGTCACGGGGTTCAGGCGACAGACTGAGGTCGGCGCAAAGGAACGCGGCGCCAAGCTCCGCGACTAGTTCCTCCATCGCGTAGCCTTCATCGCCCCAGCGCTTGCGGCCAAAGTCTCGCTCCAAGCGGTTCGCGCCTTTCGTCCAATGGGTCATTTCATGGGCAAGGGTGGCGTAATAGGCTTCGGCCTCGCGGAAGGCTTCAAAGGGCGGCATTTGTACAAAGTCCTGTGCAGGGCTGAAAAACGCGCGGCTGCCGCCGTGGCGAATATCCGCGCGGGTGGCGGCAAAGAAAGCCTCGGCATGCGCGATGCGCTGCACGGTATCGGCGGGACGCTCTGCCAGCGCATAAAAATGCGCAGGCAATCCCTCCACCTGCTCCACGTTAAAGACGGTGTATCCCTTCATGAACGGAATATCGCGCTCGGATTCCTGCCCGTTCTCGTCGGTTTCGGTTTTGGTGATGGTGTTGGCGTAAACGACAAGATTGCCTTTCTCGCCCTTGCGAACGTTGCCGCCAAGCTCCTGCGCCTGCTTGTAGGTCATCCAGATAGGCGCGTTATATCCACGCTCGCAGGCTGCGCCCCACAGCATCAGGACGTTGATTCCACGGTAGGGCTGACCATTCGCGCGCAGCGGGCGGGTAATACGTCCTGCGGCATGTTCGGCGTTCCACGGCTGGAACCACGGGCGGACGCCATTCTCCAATGCGGTCACAATGTGGGCGGTTACTCGTTCATAAACATCTTGCTTCATTGCCTTTTCTTCCTTGGCTGATGGGTTGCGCATGCAACCGACTAGCCACGCGGCAATGAGCGGGGATTCAGCCGTCCAGACCGGAAAACGGGGGATGGTGCGGGCCGGAGCGCAGCGACTACACGGCCCCCGTTTTCCGCCCCTTAGGGCTTGGTCTTGACGGTGAAGGGCGGCACGCCCCCACAAAGAAAGAAGGAATGCGGACAAAGGCCGCGCTCTATCCGCGCGCGGGATTGTTACCGGATGGCGGAGACGCGGCTGCGCGGCGGCTCGGTGCCGCAAGGCATAAAGCCCAATCCGGCCACGCCGGACGCGCCCGTTTGGACTTCAAGAAAGCTTTGCTGGAATCGCTGGCGGCAAGGTTCTTTGCCCGATATTCGTCAACGCCGCGACGTGAAGCGAAGGGTGCGCTCGGCGAAGCCGGTCAACTCCTGATCGTTGATCGCGGCTGTCTGCCAGGCAGGATTGCTGTCATGGTGGAAGCGGTTGGCGTAGACGCGAAGACGATCAAGCTCATCAATGTCAGCAACAGTCATGATCGGGTTGGGCTGTCCGGCCCGCTGCCGTGCGATGGTGATGAACCGGCCGAGCATAGCGTCGGGAGGGAACTCAGCCGGGTAAGCAACGCGCAAATAGGATTCGAGAATCGGACGAAGCGCCTGTGCAACGGCGCGCTCATTCGCGGGATTGGCAGCACGAATGTGGCCGCTTACGAGAGCATGCCGCCTGTCGTGCTCGGTAATACAATCCTGATGCACGTCCCAAGCGGCAAGTGTGGAGCCGGTTCCATCGCGGTCAATCCTGAGCGCAGAGCGCGTCTGCCTGTCCGCCTGTTCCCAAATGGCGCACAGGAACGGCTTGGAATGCGACAGGACAATGACCTGCCGGACCCGGCCCACCAGTCCGCGCACCTCTTGAACCGTTGTCAGGGAACGGTGTTCGTCGAGACTCGTCATCGGGTCGTCGATGACGACAATCTTGTCGGCCAGATTGGCCTCCCGTTCCAACGACGCAAAAAAGAACGCGAGCGCCAGAGTATTGCGGTCGCCTGCGCTTAAGGTTGTGCGAAACGACGGCCCGCCGTTGGCGGCGGTCAGACCGACAGAGACGTTGTTGATGACGACGTTATAATTGGCAGACGAGCCTGTGATCCACCCCCATTGAACGGGTCCACCTTGAAGTATGGTTTTGACCATGAAGGAGGACCACAATGGCAAACAAGCGACACAAGCCCGACGAGATCGTCACGAAGCTTCGGCAGGTTGAGGTTTTGC
>NZ_JBEUDS010000009.1:0-130708 GCF_041060555.1 Parapedomonas caeni
AAGGCATGGCCGAACTCAACCAACCCATGATCGAGGAGGAAAATCAGCCCCTACACATCACCGCCAAAGCCGCCTGACGATGGCCCACGGCCACAGCCGAAATTACACCACCTTGACGGACGCGACCCGTTGATGCTCTCTGTTTGGATGACTCTCGCCCCGTTACCCCTCAGGACAAAATCGCTCGCCTGAATAGGCTTGCCCCTATCTCAAGCCCAGCGAATGGAGAGTGTAAAGCTGCAGTCCGCATTCGATGCCAGGATCGTGACCAGCGTGTTGCCGGATTGCTACAGTCTTGTTATCGCCTGTCGAATTCCCGCACTCTTTCGTAATTTTATTTCAAGGCCTGACATCACCCCCGAAGCACCAGCGACCGCCGGTGGCAATTCCGCGCCGACCCGTCGCGACGCGCTCGCTGCGCAGGTGTGTCGGCGTAAGAATCTTGCGACTTTGGTCGAACACGATCACTGCGTCGGAGTGGTTAACACAGGTGCTGGCGCCCCGCCGGTGCCGCCAAGGTCGGGCAATCCCGGCAGCAATGCGGGGTCGACGAAGGTTTCTCCCCACCGCGCGCCCCAGTGGAGATGCGGTCCGGTCGCCCGACCGGTCGCGCCGATGGCGCCCACCTGCTGACCACGCAGCAGCCGATCGCCCGTCGCCACGTCAAGCCGGCTCAGGTGCAGGAACGCTGAATAGAGACCAAGGCCATGGTCGATGATCACCAGCCCGCCCTCCAGCAGGAAATCGGGTTCGGCCAGCCGCACAATGCCGTCGGCGGGCGCTACCACCGGCGTGCCGGTGACGTTGGCCAGATCGAGCCCGTTGTGCGGACTGCCCGGCACCCCGTTGCGGATGCGCCGAGACCCATAGACGCCCGTCACCCGGCCAGCCGTGGGCAGGATGAAGCCATGCGTCCAGCCGATCTCCGGCGACGGCTTGGCGCGCGCGGCCACCATCTTCGCCACCTCCGCAGCGCGGCGCGCCTTCAGGGCCGGCGGCAGCGTGACCGTCGCGGGGGGCAGGCCTTCGACCCGCTGCTCGTCATACACGCGCGGGATCACCCTGACCGGGCGGCTGACGACAGTGCCATCGGCAAGGGTTGCCGCCACCACCGAACGCGGACCAGCATCACGGCCGAAGCCGACCAGGAAACGGCCATCGGCGGCCAGCGGCACGGCCTTGCCATCAAGGGTGATCGTGGTTGTGCCAACCGGCGCCCGACCAATCAGCACCGCGCCCTGGACCGCCTCCTCGGCGATGGCGATCTCCGGCGATGGCGCAGGTTTCCGGAGCGGTGACTCCGGTGCGATCACGGACTGTGGCGGCGGTAGCACCGGGCGCGGCGTACAGGCGGCTAGCGTGGTCAGCATGCCCAGAGCCAGCAGGCGGGCGGCATGCGACGCGAGGCGCGCCCGCGCCATGGTCAGCGGCCTTGCGCCGCCAGTTCGGCAAACCGGCGGGTGGCGATCTCCGGCGTCGCATAGGCCTCCTGCGTGTCGGCGTTCCAGTAGCGCAGCTGGTTGAGCGGAATGCGCACGCCCGTGATGGCGCACAACACATAGTCACCGGGGCTCAGCAGGCGGAACGAACCCGGCAGATACTGGATGCGCGCGGCGCGCCCCTCGACATTCACCATCGACAATCTCCAAAACTCAACCAGGCCGCCGGCAGCGCCACGCCACCGGGGCGTTACAACAAGCTGCCCTGACGCGGGTCGGCACCACCACCGCGACGGGTTTTCGCTGCAACCGTCGACGGGGCCGCAGGCGCAGGCGCCACGGCACCCTCGACCACAACATCCAGCGAACCGTCCCGCATTTCAAGGGTGAGCGCGCCCGCCCCGGCAGCCGCGGTCGCGTCGGCCATCACCCGGCCATCCCGCGCCTTCACCACCGCGTAGCCGCGCTTCAGCGTGGCGTAGGGACTCAGCGTCTCCAGCATCCGCCCCGCTTCCGCCAGCCGGCGGTTGTCGTCCTGCCTCGCGCGTGCCACTGCCCGATCGAGCGCGTCGCCGGCTCGCGCCAGCCGTTCCTCTCCCAGCCTGGCCCGCTGCGCCAGCAGGCGCGGTGCCAGCCGGACCCCCAGCCGCTCGTAGCGTCCGCGCCAGGCGGCCAGGCCCGCGCCCAGCGACTTCGGCAGCCGCTCGGCCAGTTCATCGAACCGCTGGCTCGCCAGCTCCAGCAGCCGGCGCGGATGCGGCAGACCGCGCGCCAGGCCACGCACCCGCTCGGCGCGCGCCTCGACACCCTTCACCGCCGCCCGCTCCAGCCTGAGCCCGAGCTGGCCGACGGTATAGTCGAGGTCGGCCTTGACCGGCACAGCCATCTCGGCGGCGGCGGTCGGCGTTGGTGCGCGCCGGTCGGACGCGAAATCGATCAGCGTGGTGTCGGTCTCGTGGCCAACGGCGGAAATCACGGGAATCGTGCTCGCGGCGACCGCGCGCACCACCACTTCCTCGTTGAATGCCCACAGATCTTCGACCGAGCCCCCGCCACGCGCCACGATCAGCACGTCCGGTCGGGGAATCTGCCCGCCGGCCGGCAAGGCGTTGAAGCCGCGCACCGCCGCCGCCACCTGCTCGGCCGCGCCATCGCCCTGCACCATCACCGGCCACAGCAGCACGTGGCGGGGAAAGCGGTCGGCCAACCGGTGCAGGATGTCGCGGATCACAGCGCCTGTCGGCGAGGTGACGACGCCGATCACCTGCGGCAGGAACGGCAGCGGCTGCTTGGCGCTGGCGGCGAACAACCCCTCGGCGGCGAGCTTGCGCTTGCGCTCCTCCAGCAGTGCCATCAGCGCGCCGACACCGGCAGGCTCCATGCGCTCGATGACGATCTGGTAGGTCGACTTGCCGGGATAGGTGGTCAGCCGGCCGGTGGCGATCACCTCCAGCCCGTCCTCGGGCCGGAAACGCAGGGCGTTGACCTGGCCCTTCCACATTACGCCGTCGAGCACGGCGTTCTCGTCCTTCAGCCGCAGATAGGCATGACCTGAGCCGGCGACCGTCCAGCGGGAGATTTCGCCGCGCACCCGCACCAGGCCGAAGCGGTCCTCGACCGTGCGCTTGACCGCGCTCGCCAGCTCGCTGACGGAATATTCGGGCAGATTGGGGGCGGTTTCGGTCACAAGCGTTGTTCCTTCGCGCCTGTGTAGCTACAAGCCGGCCATGACCGCAATGGGCCCGGTCATTTTGCTCCCTTGAGGGCACCGATGCCGGGCCGGGCACGAACAGGACGACAGGCGATGACGACGATGAATGTGCTGGTGATCGGCAGTGGCGGGCGGGAACACGCCCTGTGCTGGAAGCTGGCGCAGTCACCCCGGATCGGCGCGCTCCACTGCGCCCCCGGCAATGCCGGCATCGCCCAGGTGGCGACCTGCCAGGCACTGGCTGTCGGCAATCATGATGACGTCATCGCCTTCTGCCGCGACCACGCCATCGCGCTGGTGGTGGTCGGCCCGGAACAGCCGCTGGTCGACGGCCTGGCGGATGCCCTGCGCGCGGCCGGCATCCGCTGCTTCGGCCCGTCGGCGGCGGCGGCCCAACTGGAAGGCTCCAAGGGCTTCACCAAGGACCTGTGCGCCCGCCACGACATCCCCACCGCCGCCTACGGCCGCTTCAGCAACGCCGCCGCCGCCAAGGACTATATCCGCGCCCAGGGCGCGCCGATCGTTGTCAAGGCCGACGGGCTCGCCGCCGGCAAGGGCGTGGTGGTGGCGATGACGCTCGACGAGGCACTGGCGGCGGTCGACATGATCTTCGGCGGCGGTTTCGGCGCGGCCGGCGCTGAAGTGGTGGTGGAGGAGTTTCTCGACGGCGAGGAGGCCAGCTTCTTCGTGCTCACCGACGGCACGGCGATCGTGCCGCTGGCCACCGCGCAGGATCACAAGCGGGTGGGTGATGGCGACACCGGCCCCAACACCGGCGGCATGGGTGCCTACTCGCCGGCGCCAGTGATGACCGAGGCCATGGTCGCCCGCGCGCTGGCCGAAATCGTCGAGCCCACGGTGCGCGGCATGGCCGCTGAAGGCATGCCCTACACCGGCGTGCTCTACGCCGGCCTGATGATCACCGCCAGGGGCCCCAAGCTGATCGAATACAACTGCCGTTTCGGCGACCCGGAATGCCAGGTGCTGATGATGCGGCTGGCCAGCGACCTGCTCGACCTGCTGGTCGCCGCCTGCGACGGCACGCTGGCCCAGGCGCCGGTCGCCTGGAACCCGGAACCGGCGCTGACCGTGGTGATGGCCGCCCGCGGCTACCCCGGCGAGCCGCTGAAAGGCACCGAGATTCGCGGGCTGGATGCCGCCGGCGCCGTCGACGGCGTAGTCGTCTTCCACGCCGGCACCACCGCCAAGGATGGCAGGGTGTATGCCAATGGCGGTCGTGTATTGAATGTCACGGCGCATGGCGCGACGGTGGAGGAGGCGCGGACGCGCGCCTACGCGGCCGTCGACCGGCTGGACTGGCCCGACGGCTTCTGCCGGCGGGACATTGCCTGGCGCGCACTGGCAAGGGATTAAGACGCTTTTTCAGACGCTTGTTGATTCTGGGGGAGGAACAATGACGAGCAAGCAGGAACAATTCTCCGGCACCGATGCCGTCCGCGACCAGCATCGCTTCGACGTCGCGGCGCTGGAGGCCTACATGCGCGAGCATGTCGAGGGCTTTGCCGGCCCGCTGGAGGTCCGCCAGTTCAAGGGCGGCCAGTCCAACCCCACCTACCAGCTGGTCACGCCGACCAAGAAATACGTCATGCGCCGCAAGCCGCCCGGCCAGCTGCTGGCCGGCGCCCATGCGGTGGACCGTGAATACAAGGTGATCACCGCGCTGCATGGCAGCGGCTTTCCGGTCGCCCGCACCTACTGCCTGTGCACCGACGAGAGCATCATCGGCACCTGGTTCTACATCATGGACATGGTGGAAGGCCGGGTGATCTGGGACACCAGCTTCCCTGGTGTCAGCCGCGAGGACCGCCCACGCTACTTCGACGCGATGAACGAGACCATCGCCCGCCTGCACACCACCGATTACAAAGCGATCGGCCTGGAGGATTACGGCCGGCCGGGCAACTACTTCGCCCGCCAGATCGGCCGCTGGTCGCGGCAGTATCTGGAGGATGAGGCGGCCGGCCGGGTGCCGGAAATGGACCGCCTGGTGGAGTGGCTGCCGGCCAATATTCCGGCGGGCGACGAAAGCTCGATCGTCCACGGCGACTATCGCTGCGACAACATGATCTTCCACCCTACCGAGCCGCGCGTGCTCGCCGTTCTGGACTGGGAGCTGTCCACCATCGGCCACCCGCTGGCCGACTTCACCTACAATCTGATGATGTACCGGATGCCGCCGGTCGGCACCGCCGGCCTGCTGGGCCAGGATCTGGCGGGCCTCAACATCCCCACCGAGGACGAGTATGTCGCCGCCTATTGCCGGCGCACCGGCCGCGATGGCATCGACCCCCGGGTGCTCGACTTCTGCATCGCCTACAACATGTTCCGCCTGGCGGCGATCGTCCATGGCATCAAGGGCCGGGTGATCCGCGGCACGGCGGCCAGCGCGCACGCCCGCCAGATGGCGGAATCCGTAGAACCGCTGGCGAGACTGTCGTGGGGGCAGGCTGAAAAGGCGATGAGGGGCTGACATGATTGCGACCTATGACCTGCCGGCCACCGGCGCGACCGACGCCACGCCGTTGCTGCTGATCCACGGCTGGACCTGCGACCACCAGGCCATGGCGCCTGTCGCCGCCGCCTTCCCCGAACGCGCCCGGCGCAGCGTCGACCTGCTGGGTCACGGCGCCACGCCGGGTGGCGGCGACTACGCCATCGCCACTCAGGCTCGCGCGGTGCTGGAGGTGGCGCCGCCGCGCGCCATCTTGATCGGCCACTCGATGGGCGGGCAGATCGCGGTGGAAGCCGCGGCCCAGGCCCCGGACCGGGTGGCCGGCATCGTGCTGCTCGATCCCGCCTTCATCGCACCCTACGACAAGACCCGCGCGTTCGGCGAAGGTCTGCGTCAACAGCTCGCCCGTCTGGGCGACGCCGAGATTCCGGCGATGATGGAGGCCTTCGGCCGCCGCCAGATCGTCCGCGCCACCGACGAGGCGGGGATGGAGGCGCTGCTGGGGGTGATGAAATCGACCGACCCCCATGTGGTGCGCGCCGCGTGGGATGCCATTTGCGACTGGGACGGCGAGGCCGCGCTGGCCCGCGTCCGCTGCCCGGCGCTCGTCATCGGCATCGACAAGGCGCTCAATCGCCCGGCCGACCTGATACGGGTCAACAAGACGGTGATGACGGCGACGGTGGCCGGCTCAGGCCACATGGTCCAGTTCGAGGTGATGGATCAGGTTGCGGCGATGATCCGCCGCTTCTTCCTGCTCAACGGGCTGTAATCCGCCCCCAACCGCCCCGCCGTCATGCAGAAGGCCGCCACGGCAAGCCCGGGCGGCCTTCTTCTTCCACCGCGACGACGGAGACCTCCGCCGTCGCCAGCCGGCAATCGTGCTTAAGCGGCGTCCTGTGCCTGTTGCTCCATCCGGTACTGGTAGAGCCCCTGGATGTGGCTCAGCGAGAACAGATGCGCATAGATCAGGCCCAGCGCGCCAGACTTCACCATCTTGCGCACCTGGTCACCGCGCAGTTCGTGCAGCTTCTGCTCGGAGATCATGCGGAAGCCACGGAAATTGGCGGGCGCGGCGCCGTTGGCCGGCTGGATCTGCGCCTCGCCGTCCATCAGCAGGTCCAGCTCCTTCAGCTCGTTCATGAAGGCACGCGTGCGCTGGATGGCGATTTCGAACTGCTCGCAGAACTGCAGGATCGCCTTGGTACGCTCGGTCGGTTCGTTACCGTCGAACAGATTGCTCTCCTCGCCGGTGGTGAAGATCGGCGCGGAGTCGTCGAAGCACAGCGACAGCTCCTTGGCTTCCGGCGTCAGCTTGGCGAGCAGGAAGGGGTACCGGCGCACATAGGCAGGAACGTAGGTGCCCGGCCGCCACTGACCTTCGGCATCGATGAACTGGTTCTCGTTGTCCATCAGGCCGACCAGTGCCAGCGGCACGGGCGAGTCGCCGCCACCGAAAATGATCGGATAGTGGCGCTGCACCATGACGAACTCGTCGACAGTGATGGGAATGGCATGCGTGTTGGCCGCGTACTTGCAGTCACGCGCCTCGGTCATCACCAGCTTGCCATGCACCGAAGCAGCCAGCGGCACAACAGAATTGTAGAACAAAGGCAGCCGCGTCTCGGCCGGCGTCGTCGTGGTCATATAATCCCCATGGTCATCACTTGGCGCCCCGCCCGACGCGGACCGCACAGGGCGCGCACGTTACGCGCCGCCCCCGCCCGAGGCAAGCCGGGGATGCGGGAAGACCGGCCTCAGACCACCTTGCCGGGGTTCATGATGCCGTTGGGGTCGAGCGCGGTCTTGATGGCGCGCAATGCCCACAGTTTGGCCGGGTCGGCGGTGGCCGCCAGCTGCTCCCGCTTCTCCATGCCGATCCCGTGCTCGGCCGAGATCGAACCGCCGTACTTCAGCACCAGCTCATAGACACAGGCCGATATCTCCCTGGCGCGACCATAGAATTCCGCCGGCGTCATGCCCAGCGGCCCATGTACGGAGAAATGGATGTTGCCGTCCCCCAGGTGTCCGAAGGCGATCACCCGCACGCCGGGCATCAGTGCCTCCAGCGCCGCCGTGCCTTCGGTGATGTAGGCCGGCATGCGGGCCACCGACACCGAAATGTCATGGTGCAGGCCGATACCGTCCATGCGCTCCGCCAGCGGCAGCGTTTCGCGGATCTTCCACATCGCCTGCCCCTGGGCCTGGGACTCGGCGAGTACCGCGTCGCGGGCCAGGCCCCGCTCGAACGCCTCCGCCAGGGCGGCTTCCGCCACCTCGCGCAGGCCGGAATCAGCGCGGGTCGACGACATCTCGGTCAGTACCACCCACGGCGACGGCGTGCCCGGCAGCGGATCGCGGGTATCGGGAATGTGCTGCAGCGTCAGATCGACGCCGATGCGCGGGATCATCTCGAAGGCGCACACCTGGTCGCCGGTGGCGGCGCGCAGATGCGCGAGCAGCCCCACCGCCTTGTCGGGATCATCAAGCGCTACCCAGGCCGTCACCACATCGCGCGGCCGGGGGAACAGTTTCAGCGTCACCGCCGTGACGATGCCCAGCGTGCCCTCGCCGCCCACCAGCAACTGCTTGAGATCGTAACCGGTGTTGTCCTTGCGCAGCGGCGTCAGGCCGTGGAACACCTCGCCATTGGGCAGGACCGCCTCGACGCCGAGCACCAGCGCCCGCATCGAACCGTAGCGCAGCACATGGACGCCGCCGGCATTGGTCGACACCAGCCCACCGATGCGCGCCGAGCCCTGCGAGCCCAGCGACAGCGGGAACAGCCGGTCCACCGCCTCGGCGGCCTCCTGCACCTGGGTGAGAATGACGCCGGCCTCGGCGACCAGCGAGAAATCGTCGGCATCCACGGCACGGATACGGTTGAGCCGCTCCAGGCTGACCACCACCTGCCGGCCGCTCTGGTCGGGGATGCCCGCCAGAACCAGACCGGTGTTGCCACCCTGTGGCACCAGGCCGATGCGGTACTTGTTGGCGCATTTGACCAGCTCGACCACCTGGTCGACGGAGCGCGGCTTGACCACCAGCGCCGCCACGCCGTCGTAACCGCCGCGCCAGTCACGGGCAAACGGCGCCATGTCGCCGGGCTGGTCCAGCCAGCCGCCGTCGCCGACGATCGCCTTCAGCGCCGCCAGGCCGTGGTCGAAAGTATCGATATCCGCCATCGTCCATCCCCATGGTTGCCCGCCGCGCACTATAGGCGGGTCCGGCAAGGGATGCGAGTGTCCGCCTATTTGGATGCGTCGAGAGGCTTGCAGACCGCCACCGCGCCCTTGTTGATGAGCAGGATCTCGTGATTGTCCAGCCGCAGCGGGAAGAACGGCTTGGGATCGTTCAGCAGATCCTGCACCCGCTCGTCGAGGCCGATGAACACGAGGCCGGTTAGCTGCGAGCCATCGCTCATCACCAGCTCGACCGGCACGTTGACCTTGGTGCGGATACGCGAGGCACGCTGGGCGGCAAGGGGGGCGGACGCGTTCACAGGCAAGCCTCCAGATACGCCTTCTCGAAGCCGAACTGGCGCGCCTTTTCCACCGTGTAGGGACGCAGGCCCTGGGGGCGGAACTCGCCGATGATCTGCCCGTCGGCCGATTCGTCCTGATACTCGAACTTGAACAGCTCCTGGCTGACGATGACATCGCCTTCCATGCCGACGATCTCGGTGATCGAGGTGATGCGCCGCGCGCCATCGCGCATGCGCTTGATCTGCACGATCAGGTCCACCGAGTCCGCGATCTGGCGGGTGATCGCGGATTTGGGCACCTTGATGTCGGACATCAGCACCATGTTCTCCATACGCGCCAGGGCCTCGCGCGGGCTGTTGGCGTGCAGGGTGCACATGGAGCCGTCGTGCCCCGTATTCATCGCCTGCAGCATGTCGAAGCATTCGGCGCCACGGATTTCGCCCAGGATGATGCGGTCAGGGCGCATGCGCAGGGCGTTGATGACCAGATCGCGGATGGTGATGGCGCCATCGCCCTCAAGGTTGGCCGGCCGGGTCTCCAGTGTCAGCACATGGGGCTGCTGCAACCGCAGTTCCGCCGCATCCTCGATAGTGATGACACGCTCGCCGGGGTCGATCATCTTCGACAGCGCGTTGAGAAGGGTCGTCTTGCCCGAGCCGGTACCGCCGGAGATGACGACGTTGAGACGCGACGCGCCGGCGATCTTGAGAAAGGTCGCCATCGCATCCGAGCAGTTGCCACCACGCGCCATCATGTCCAGCGTGATCGGCTTGGCGGAAAACTTGCGGATCGAGATCGCCGTGCCCTTGAGCGACAGTGGCGGCACAATGACGTTGACACGGCTGCCGTCTTCCAGGCGGGCATCGGCCAGCGGCGTCGTCTGATCGATGCGACGGCCGATGCGGTTGCAGATGCGCTGGGCGATCTGGAACACATGGGTGTCATCGCGAAACCGCACGTGCGACAGCTCAAGGCGGCCCTTGCGTTCGACATAGACCTGATAGGGGCCATTGACCATGATGTCGCTGACCTCGGGATCGGCCAGCAACTCCTCTAGCGGGCCAAGGCCGAGCAGTTCGTCGACCAGCACCTTCTCCAGCGCGAACTGCTCGCGGCGGTTCAGGTTGATGCGCAGCTCCAGCAGCACTTCCGAAATGATCGGCCGGAACTCGTCCGACAAATCCTCGCGCGACAGCGAGGCGGCGGCCTCGGCGTCAATGCGTTCCAGCAGGCGCGGTAGCACCTGCTCCTTGATGGTGTGGATGGTCTCCTCGAAGCGGATCGCCGCCAGTTCCCGCTGGGTGCGGGCACTCGCCGGCGTGTTCGCCTCGGCATTGCGCTGCTGCAACCGTGCCATCGCATCGTCGGCGGGACCGGGCACCGGCTCTATGATGTCGGCCGGCGGCATGCTGGGCGGCGCTTCGGCGGGCGCCTCCTCGGCACGGGCGTGGCCGAACGCGGTGGCGCGCCCGGCGCCGAATCCGGCGGGCCTGGCCTGCGCCACGCCGGCGCTGATCGACTGTGTCTGCCGTTTACCGAAAAAACTCACGGAATTGCCTCGGTCTTCCCTCTCGACAGACAAGGCTAGCACCCAACCTCTTAACCAATGGCTACCGCCCGTCCGGCGCGGTCGTGTCTCAGTGGCAGGTGTCGCTGCTCCCACCAAGGTGGATGCTGGCTTCCGCGAGCTGGGCGTGAATGGCCAGCCACAGGCTCATGCCCTCGGTATCGTGGGAGTTCCGCATGCGATCGACGGCGCGATAGGCGATCGGCAGCGCCGCCTCGCCAAGCCGGGTCATCAGGTCACGGGCGACCTGACGCACCAGGGGGTGGCGCTGATAGGCAGCAATGACGGATGAATTGACGGTCATGACGAACTCCCTGAACTGATGACCAAAGCCACCATGCAAGGGCGAGGCCAACCAGCGCCCGAAGCGACAATGCTGCTTTGCCGTTGCGCGTACTCCCCGGGTGGGCCAAAACTGCCGCGCATGGCGGCCCGGGGGGCGGCAAGAATTACTCGGGAACAGGCAGATGGACCGTCTGGCGGCGATGGAAATGTTCGTGCGCGTGGTGGGGGAGAAGAGCTTCTCCGGTGCCGCCCGCCAGCTTGGCGTATCGAAATCGGTGGTGTCCAAGGCGGTCGCCGAGCTGGAGGATCATCTGGGCGCCCAGCTGCTCAACCGCACCACCCGACAGATGTCGCTGACCGAGGTCGGCCAAGCCTACCACGAGCGCTGCCTCGCCATCCTGGAACAGGTGGACGAAACCGAACAGCTGGTCTCCTCGCAGGCGCGCGCGCCACGGGGCCTGGTGCGGCTGTCGGCGCCGGTGACCTTCTCGGTCAACAACCTCGGCGCGCCGCTGTCCGACTTCCTGGGCGAGAACCCCGACGTCACCATCGAGCTGTCGCTCAACGACCGGACCGTGGACATCGTCGAGGAAGGCTTCGACCTCGCTATCCGCATCTCGCGCCGATTGAAGGACTCAAACCTGATAGCGGTCAAACTGTGCTCGGCGCGCTCCGTCACCACTGCCGCACCGGACTATATCCAGCGCCACGGCGTGCCCGCCCACCCGCGCGACCTGCTGAAGCACCAGTGCCTGCGCTACTCCAACCTGGGGCCGGCGCAGGAGTGGACCTTCCGCGATCCCAAGTCGGGCGACGCCATCCAGGTCGCCGTCTCGGGTCGCATCACCGCCAACAATGGCGAGGTGCTGCGCGCCGCCGCCATCAACGGCGAGGGCATCATCTCCGGCCCCAGCTTCATCGTCGCGGAGGACATCAAGAACGGCCGGCTGATGCCGATCCTCACCGAATTCGCGGCACCCGCTTTCGGCATCTACGCCGTCTATCCGCCCAACCGCCACGTCTCGGCCAAGGTTCGCCGGCTGGTCGATCATCTGAAGAAAACCTGGGGCGACGCGCCGCCATGGGAACGGGCCTGCGACGTCTGCTGACGCCACAGGCCCCGGCTCAGCCTCGCCCGGCGATCAGGCGAACGCCGCGATCGCCTCACGCACAATCATGATGCCCATGGCGACCCACGACAGCGAGAACAACAGGAAGCGGATCATCACCTTGTTGATGGTCGCCTGCACCAGCGAGTGCAGCACCCGCAGGCCGACATAGGCCCACGCGCACTTGACGTGCAGCGCGTCGGCGTGCCCCAGCAGCACGATCACCGGCACCAGGCCGTAGAACAGCGTCGGCGCCTCGAACAGGTGATTGTAGTTGTCGGCCACCCGCCGCACCTCGCTTGGCAGCACGCCGAGCGAGCCCGGGTGCATTGCCGCCTGCGGGTCCACCTGGGCTTTGTTCATTGCCGGAATACGGGTGGCGTACATCCACAGGAACATCACCAGCGTCAGCACGCCCAGCGCGATGACACTTTGCAGCAACTGCACGGCATAAACGGAATCGACCATGCGACATCTCCCCCTTGTTATCGCCCCTGGTTGCTATGGCGGGGCGCGAACGAGAGTGCGGCATGGCCACCGGACTGTCGAGGTGGGGGGGGCTTACCCCCCCGTCGCCGGTACCACCTTGAGCAACCGGCCCTCATCGCTGTCGGTGAGCAGATAGAGGGCGCCGTCCGGCCCCTGCTCGACATCGCGGATGCGCTCCTCAAGGTCGGTCAGCAGTGGCTCATAGGCCGCCACCTTGTCACCATCGAGCGTCAGGTGGGCCAGATGCTGGCCGGCGAGCGCGCCGATGAAGAGGTGGCCACGCCACTGCGGGAACAGGTTGCCGGTGTAGAACAGCATGCCCGAGGGCGCGATCGACGGATCCCAGTAATGCACCGGCTGCTCCATGCCGGCCTTGTGGGTGCCCTCGCCGATCTTCAGGCCGGAGTAGTCACGGCCGTAGGTAATCACCGGCCAGCCATGGTTGCGCCCGGCACGCGGGATGTTGATCTCGTCACCACCGCGTGCGCCGTGCTCCACCGTCCACAGCACGCCGGTGGCCGGGTTGATCGCCGCGCCCTGGATGTTGCGATGGCCATAGGACCAGACTTCCGGCAAGGCCCCGGACGTGCCGACGAAGGGATTGTCGGCCGGCACGCTGCCATCGGCGTTGATCCGCACCACCTTGCCCAGCGTGTTGTCGAGTGTCTGCGCCTTCTCCCGGCCCCGGTAGCGATCACCGGTAGTGACGAACAGACGGCCGTCGGGCGCGAACACCAGCCGGCTGCCGAAATGGTGGTGGCTTTCCCACGCCGGCTGCTGGCGGAAGATCACCGTCAACCCGTCCAGCCGAGCGTCGCCCCCGGCCTCCACCAGTCGCCCCCGCGCCACGGCAGTCGCGTTGGTGCCGTTGCCGCGCGGCTCGGCATAGGACAGATAGACCAGTCCGTTGCCGGCGAAGTCGGGGTCGAGCGCCACGTCCAGCAGCCCACCCTGGGCATCGTAATCGACCGCCGGCACGCCGGCGACCGGCGGCGACACCGTGCCATGCGTGTCGACGATGCGCAGCCGCCCGGCCTTTTCGGTGACCAGCAGCCGGCCATCGGGCAGGAAGGCCATGCCCCAGGGAAATTCCAGGCCGCCCGCCACCGTCTCGACCTTGACGCCCACCGCCGCCTGCGACGGCCCGGCCGGCACCTGCGAGGAGCAGGCTGCAAGAACGATCGACAGCATTGCCAGAAGACGCACGATATCCTCCTTCATCAGCACCGGTCCGTACAGTGATGTAGGCTCCATACAGCCGACGGCCACATGGAGCCACCCGAAGAACGGCGGAGCGTTGTCACGGCGCGAACAGTGCGAGCGACAACACGCTCTGGTCGCTGGCCACGGTGCCCCGTATAGAGCGGCTACCCGCCACTCAGGCAGAACCGCGATCATGAACGCCCCGCATTCCCGCCCTGCCGGCCTCGCCCTGCCCTGGCTGCACCTGCTGCTCGGCGTTGCGGTGGTCGCGGTGTGGGGCACCAACTTCGTGGTCATCAAGGTCGCGCTGGCCGACCTGCCGCCGCTGCTGTTCGCCACCTTGCGCTTCACCTGCGCCTTCCTGCCGATGGCGCTGTTCCTGCCCCGTCCGGCGGTGCCCTGGCGACGGCTGGCGGCCTATGGCGTGCTGATCGGCGCCGGCCAGTTCGGCCTGCTCTATCTCGCCATGCAGAGCTGGATATCGCCGGGTCTCGCCTCGCTGGTGATCCAGAGCCAGGTGTTCTTCACCATCGCCCTGTCGATGCGTGCCAACGGCGAACGGGTACGGCTGTTCCAGGTCGCCGCCCTGCTGCTGGCAACCAGCGGCATCGGCCTGATCATCGCCCATGGCGGCGGCGACGCCACCCCGCCCGGCATCGCCCTGGTGCTGCTGGCCGCCCTGTCGTGGTCGGGCGGCAACATGGTGGCGCGGGCCGACCCGCATGCCAACATGCTGGGCTATGTGGTGTGGGCCAGCCTGTTCTCGGTGCCGCCGCTGCTGGCGCTGTCGCTGCTCATCGAGGGCCCCGCAGCGATCGCCGCCGGTCTGGCCCGCGCCGGCCCCGGCACGTGGGCAGCCGTACTCTGGCAGTCGGTGGGCAACACCATGTTCGGCTATGCCGCCTGGGGCTGGCTGCTCGCCCGCCACCCGGCCGCGACCGTGACCCCGCTGGCCCTGCTGGTGCCGGTGTTCGGCATGTCCGCCTCCGCCCTGCTGCTGGGCGAATCGCTGCCGGGCTGGAAGCTGGGCGCGGCCGGTCTGGTGATCGCCGGCCTGGCGCTCAACCTGCTGTGGCCGAGGCTGGCGGCGCTGCGGCCGCGCCCGGCCTGAGGACACATGCAGGCGGCAACAAAATGTCGCCTTGTATGAGATTTACTATCCTTTTCGACCAAAGTTCACTTGTTTGACCGGCCTCGGCCCTTTCCTTTACCGCTGCGTTGCGGCAAAAGGCCGGCCACGGATCGGAAATCCATATTCAGGTCGAGGAGACGCGCACATGACCGCCGTGGGGCACGACACGCTTAAGGTTCGCAAGGAACTCAGCGCCGGAGGCAAGACCTTCGCCTATTACAGCCTCCAGGAGGCCGCCAAGCACATCGGCGACATCTCCCGCCTGCCCTTCTCGATGAAGGTGCTGCTGGAAAACCTGCTGCGCTTCGAGGACGGCGTCACGGTCAAGGTCGAGGACATCAAGGCGATCGCCGCCTGGCTCGCCAACCCCAAGTCGGACCAGGAAATCCAGTACCGCCCGGCGCGCGTGCTGATGCAGGACTTCACCGGCGTGCCGGCGGTGGTCGACCTCGCCGCGATGCGCGACGGCATGACCCGGCTGGGTGGCGACCCGAACAAGATCAACCCGCTGGTGCCGGTCGATCTGGTCATCGACCACTCGGTGATGGTCGACAACTTCGGCACCCCCGACGCCTTCCGCAAGAACGTCGAGCTGGAGTTCGAGCGCAACATGGAGCGTTATGAGTTCCTGAAGTGGGGCCAGAACGCCCTGAAGAACTTCCGCGTCGTGCCGCCGGGCACCGGCATCTGCCATCAGGTCAACACCGAGTATCTGGCTCAGGTGGTGTGGACCTCGCAGGACACCGCCGGCGCCACCGTGGCCTACCCGGACACGCTGGTGGGCACCGACAGCCACACCACCATGGTCAACGGCCTGGGCGTGCTGGGCTGGGGCGTGGGCGGCATCGAGGCAGAAGCCGCGATGCTCGGCCAGCCGGTCTCCATGCTGATCCCGGAAGTCGTCGGCTTCAAGCTGACCGGCAAGCTGAAGGAAGGCATGACCGCCACCGACCTGGTGCTGACGGTCACCAACATGCTGCGCAAGAAGGGCGTGGTCGGCAAGTTCGTCGAGTTCTACGGCCCCGGCGTCCACACCCTGGCGCTGGCCGACATGGCGACCATCGCCAACATGGCGCCGGAATACGGCGCCACCTGCGGCTTCTTCCCGGTCTGCGCCGAGACGCTGAAGTATCTGCAGTTCACCGGCCGCGAGGATTGGCGGGTGGCGCTGGTGGAAGCCTACGCCAAGGAACAGGGGATGTTCGCCGACGAGAACACCCCGGACCCGGTGTTCACCGACACGCTGGAGCTCGACCTGTCGACCGTCGAGCCGTCGCTGGCCGGCCCGCGCCGTCCGCAGGACCGCGTCAGCCTGTCCAACGCCACCACCGCGCTGATCGAGGAGCTCAACGGCTTCTACAAGAAGGGCGATGAACTGGCCAAGCAGGTGCCGGTCGAGGGCGCCGACTATCAGCTGGGCCACGGCAACGTGGTGCTGGCCGCCATCACCTCGTGCACCAACACCTCGAACCCGAGCGTGCTGGTGGCCGCCGGCCTCGTCGCCAAGAAGGCGCACGCGCTGGGCCTGACCTCCAAGCCGTGGGTCAAGACCTCGCTGGCGCCGGGATCGCAGGTGGTCACCGACTACCTCGCCAAGGCCGGCCTGCAGGAGCACCTCGACGCGCTGGGCTTCAACCTGGTCGGCTATGGCTGCACCACCTGCATCGGCAACTCCGGCCCGCTGCCGGACCCGATCTCCAAGGCGATCAACGCCAATGATCTGGTCGCCGCCTCGGTGCTGTCGGGCAACCGCAACTTCGAGGGCCGCGTCAGCCCGGACATCAAGGCCAACTACCTGGCCTCGCCGCCGCTGGTGGTCGCCTACGCGCTGTTCGGCACCATGGCCAAGGACATCACCACCGAGGTCATCGGCACCTCGAAGGACGGCAAGCCGGTCTATCTGAAGGACATCTGGCCGACCACGCAGGAAGTGCAGGACACCATCAACCAGTGCCTGACCTCCGAGATGTTCAAGTCGCGCTACGCCAACGTGTTCAAGGGCGACGAGATGTGGCAGGCGATCAAGGTCGGCACCGGCCAGACCTACGGCTGGTCGTCGTCCTCGACCTACGTGCAGAACCCGCCCTACTTCCAGGACATCACCATGACCCCCAAGCCGACCACCGACATCGTCGGCGCGCGGCTGCTGGCGGTGCTGGGCGACTCCATCACCACCGACCACATCTCGCCGGCCGGCAACATCAAGGAAAAGTCGCCGGCGGGCGCCTACCTGATGGACCACCAGGTCGCCAAGGCGGACTTCAACAGCTACGGCGCCCGCCGCGGCAACCATGAAGTGATGATGCGCGGCACCTTCGCCAACATCCGCATCCGCAACGAGATGGTGCCGGGCACCGAGGGCGGCATCACCAAGGACGCCAACGGTGAGGTGATGCCGATCTACGACGCCGCCATGAAGTATCAGGCGGCCGGCACCGGCCTCATCATCGTCGCCGGCAAGGAGTATGGCACCGGCTCGTCGCGCGACTGGGCGGCCAAGGGCACCAACCTGCTGGGCGTCAAGGCGGTGATCGCCGAGAGCTTCGAGCGTATCCACCGCTCGAACCTGGTCGGCATGGCCGTGCTGCCGCTGCAGTTCAAGGACGGCATGACCCGCGCCGACCTGAAGCTGGACGGCACCGAGAGCTTCTCGCTGGCCGGCATCACCGCGCTGAAGCCGCGTCAGGATCTCGAAGTCGTGATGACCCGCGCCAACGGCGAGGTGGTGAAGTTCACCGTGCTGTGCCGCATCGATACCGAGAACGAGATCGACTATTTCTACGCCGGTGGCGTGCTGCACTACGTGCTGCGCAACCTCGCGGCCTGATCCCGTCGACCCGAACAAAAAAGGCGGTCCCCGCGGGGGCCGCCTTTTTCTGTTGGTCGCGGTCAGCGCCCGCCGGAGGGCGGTGGCGCCGGTCTCAGCGCGCCGCCGCCACCTTGGCCTCGATGGCATCCCAGATCAGCGCCGGCGTGTTGGTGCCGTTGAAGCGGTCGATGGCGACGATGCCGGTGGGCGAGGTGACGTTGATTTCGGTCATGAAGCCGTTGATGACGTCGATGCCGACGAACAGCAGGCCGCGGCTGGCCAGTTCCGGCCCGATGCGTTCGCAGATCTCCAGCTCGCGCCCGGTGAGCACGGTCTGGTCCGCCTTGCCGCCGGCGGCGAGGTTGGAGCGGATTTCGCCCGCCTTGGGCAGCCGGTTGATGGCGCCGGTGGCCTTGCCGTCCACCAGCACGATGCGTTTGTCGCCCGCCGACACCTCCGGCATGAACCGCTGCACCATGAACGGCTCGCGGCCCATGGTGGTGAACACCTCGACCAGCGCCGACAGGTTGGGATCGTTCTTGCCGACATGGAACACCGCCGTGCCGGCGTTGCCGTACAGCGGCTTGATGACGATCTCGCCGAACTCGCGGCGGAACGCCTCGGTGTCGGCCAGGCTGCGGGTGATCATCGTCTCCGGCATGAGGTCGTGGAAGCGGGTGACGAACAGCTTTTCCGGCGCGTTGCGCACCTCGGCCGGATTGTTCACCACCAGCGTGCGGGGGTGGACCATCTCCAGCAGGTGGGTGGCGGTGATGTAGGCCAGATCGAACGGCGGGTCCTGGCGCATCAGCACCGTGTCGACGTCGGTGGCGAGGTCGAGCAGCGCCGAGTCACCCAGCGCGTAATGGTCGCCGATCACCCGCTGCACCCGGGTGATTCGCTGCGCGCGTGCCGTCACCCGGCCGTCGCGGTAGGTGAGGTCGTCGGGCAGATAATGCCACAGGGCGTGGCCGCGGGCCTGAGCCTCCAGCATCAGAGCAAAGGTTGAATCGCCAGCGATGTTGATACGGTCGAGCGGGTCCATCTGGACCGCGACGTTGAGCGTCATGTGACTGTCCTGCTTGTCAGTGGGCCGGAACGGCTAGTTGATCGATCGGGCCAGGCCTTCAAGCGCCCGGCGAATCTGCTCCGAGATAGCAGCATTGCGCGTCGTCTCAAGCATCGCCGACAGCGACGAGCGCGCGGCGGCGACGCGGCCCAGCCCCTGTTCGAGGCGGGCCCGCTCCCACCACAGCGCGGTCATCATCGGCGCGATGGCGGTCATGCGTTCGTGCAGCACCAGCGCACGAGGCAGATCGTCGGCTTGTTCCGCCCGCGCGGCGATGTTGTTGAGCAGGCGAATGAGGATCGCGCGGTTGGACAGCGGTTCGAGATGGCTGGCCTGCAACCGGGCTGCCTGCCCGGCTACCCGGCGCAGCAAAACGTCAAGCTGCTCGCCGGTCACCAGGGCGCCGTCGTTGAACGGATCCTGTAGCACCGAGACCGGGCCGCCACCGATGCGGATCAGGAAATGGGCGGGCATGTTGAGGCCGTCGGCGGTCCAGCCGACCGCGCGCGCGGCCGCGATATAGAGGATCGACAGCGCCACCGGCAGGCCCTTGCGGCGGTCAATCACGTCCAGCAGGTTGGCGTTGGCGGGATCGTCATAGGTCTCGCGGTCGCCAGCGAAACCGAAACGCGCCGCCAGCACATCGCGCAATACCGCGGCCTGCTGCGCCGGTGTCTCCGCATCGGTGCCCGTGACAAACACTTCACTGCAGATATGCTGCAGCACCAGCCGGTAGGGCGTCAGGTCGGCATCCGGCCGGTCGAGCGCGCCAAGCACCAGGGCTGCTTCCGCCAGGTCGATCTCGTCGTCATCGAGCGCGCCCAGCCGTGTCAGGTCGTCGATCAGCATGACCCGTCCTCACCTGCGATCCGCTCAAGGTGCCTCGGGAATCGCCACGGCGCAACCAGCACAGCATCAAGACGCACCGTTTCCCACCCGTCACCAAAGCGCGCGGCCGCCACCGGCACCGCCCGCCACACCCGCCGCAACCGGCCCTGCCCCAGCGCTTCCGCCGCAAGATCGAGGGTCGCGCGCCGTTTGACCTCCACCAGGACCAGCGCCCGACCGCGTGCAACCACCAGATCAATCTCGCCGACGCCAAGCCGCAGGCGACGCGCCAGCACCCGGTACCCCTTGGCCCGCAGCCACCAGGCCGCCACCGATTCGGCGACTCGGCCGCGCCACTCGTCGCGCCGCCGGTCGCGCGCGCTCATGTCCGGCCCGTCAGCGTCAGTGCGCGCCGGTACAGGTCCGAACGCGACTCGCCGGTGCGCGCCGCCACCAGGCGCGCCGCCTCTTTCACCGGATGGTCGACCAGTGCCGCCCGCAGCAGCGCCTCGACATCGGCCGCCGTCACCGCCTCGGCGACCGGCGGGCCGACCATCAGCACGATCTCGCCCCTGGGCGGCGGCTCCGCCACCAACGCCTCGGCCAGCGCCGGCGCCAGGCCGCGACGCACCTGCTCGTGCAGCTTGGTGATCTCGCGCGCCACCGCCACCTCGCGACTGCCCAGCACGGCGGCAATGTCGGCCAGGCAGGCGGCCAACCGGGGGCCGCTTTCATAAAACACCAGGGTGGCGGCGATCGGCTTCAGTTCCTCCAGCACCTTGCGGCGGCCGACCGTCTTGGGCGGCAGGAAGCCAGCGAACAGAAAGCGGTCGGTGGGCAGACCGGACAGCGTCAGCCCGGCAATCGCCGCGCACGGCCCCGGCAGGGTGGTGACCGCGATGCCCGCCTCGTGTGCCTCACGCACCAGCTTGTAGCCGGGATCTGAGATCAGCGGCGTGCCGGCATCGCTCACCAGCGCCACGGGCTCGACGGCGGCGCGACGCAGCACCTCGGGGCGGGCGCGGTCGGCATTGTGGTCGTGATAGGCCAGCAGGGGCTTTTTCAGGTCGAGGTGATGCAGCAGTTTCGCGGTGACGCGGGTATCTTCCGCGACCACCAGTGCCACCCGGCGTAGGACGTCGGCGGCGCGAAGGGTAATGTCACCCAGGTTGCCGATGGGGGTGGCAACAATGTATAGGCCCGGCGGCAGAGAGTCCGTCATGAGGCCGACCGTGCCCGCAGTCGACGGCCTTGGGCAACCGGAAAAGCGCAGCGCCGGGCTGTTGCGTGATGTTTCTACATGGGGGTCACCGATGTTCCTTCGCCATCACCTCGGCACGATCGCCGCCGCGCTGGCCCTGCTCGGCCTGGCCGCCTGTGCCACGCCCAAGGCCCCGCCCGCCGCGCCAGCGCCAGCACCGGCCGAACAGGCCGCCCGGCCGGCGCCCAAGCCGGCCGAGACGGTGAAGAAGGCGCCGCCACAGCATCAGGTGGCGCTGCTCGCGCCGCTGACGGGGCCCAATGCGCCGATCGGGCAGTCGATCGCCAATGCCGCCAACATGGCGCTGCTCGACATCAATGATCCGCGCATCAAGCTCACCATCTACGACACCGCCGAGGGCCCGGAAGCAGCCGCCAGCCGCGCCCTGGCGGATGGGGCTAAAGTCGTGCTCGGCCCATTGCTGGCGCCCGATGTGCGGGCCGTCCAGCCCGCCACGAAGGCCGCCGGGGTGCCGGTCATCACCTTCTCCAACGACGCCGAACTCGCCATCCAGGGTACCTATGTGATGGGTTTCCAACCCGATCAGGAAGTCGAGCGCGTCGTCGCTTACGCCCGCCAGCGAGGCATCACCCGCTTCGCCGCACTGGTGCCGGCCGGCAGCTACGGCAAGCGCGCGTCGGAAGCGTTCGTCGCCTCGGTGAAGGCCAGCGGCGGCCAGCTGGTCGCCATCGAGACCTACCCGCGCGACCGCACCAAGCTGCTGACCGCCGCCCGCCGGGTCGCCGGCTATGATGCCCGGCTGGCGCTGTCGCGCGCACGCGCCGCCAAATCCACCGGCGTGATTTCCGCCAAAGGCGTGCCACTGCCGCCACCAGCGTTCGAGGCGCTGCTGATCGCCGACACCGGTGACTACACCCGCGCCTTCGTTCCGGCGTTGCGGCAGTTCGGCGTCGAGACAAACCGGGTCCGCCTGCTAGGCACCGGCCTTTGGAACAACGAACCGGCTCTGGCACGTGAGCCGGCGTTGCAGGGTGCGTGGTTCGCCACCGTGTCGGATGCAACGTTCGAGTCGCTGGCCAAGCGTTACGCCGGCCGCTTCGGCGCCCGCCCCTCCCGGCTGTCGAGTCTGGGCTATGATGGCATCCTGCTGGTCCACGCCGCCGCCAACGGCGGCTGGCAGATAGGCAAGCCTTTCCCCCAATCCGTGCTGAAAACGCCTTCCGGCTATGCCGGCATCGACGGCCTGTTCCGCTTCCCGCACACTGGCGTCGCCGAGCGCGGCATGGAGGTGGATGAACTGTCCGGCGGCACGTTCAAGGTGGTGTCGCCGGCGCCGACCGCCTTCTCGCCCGCGATCAACTGAGGCCCGCGAGCGCAGCACGATCATCGGGCGCCGCTAACGGGCCAGGCGCGCCAGCAGGCTGTTGAGCACGGCGAGGCCGGCCGGCGTCGCCCGCAGGGTGTCGGGATCGTCGATCAGCAGACCCAGGTCGGTGAAATCACGCACCGCCGCCGGGTCCACCACCGTCTCCAGCGCCCGGCCGGTGCGACGCCGGAAACGCGCCTTGTCGATGCCGGCGGCCAGCCGCAGGCCCATCAGCAACGCCTCGTCGGCACAGGCTTCGGGGTCGAGCGGCGTCTCGCTCTCCAGGCCGTGGCCGTGGGCTTCCACCGACTCGCACCAGGCCTCGGGCTTCTTCAGCCGCACCGTCGCTTGGCGGCCGCGCCGGCCGTGGGCGCCGGGGCCGATGCCGACATAGTCGCCATAGGTCCAGTAAGCGAGGTTGTGGCGGCTCTCCGCGCCGGGCCGGGCATGATTGGAAATCTCGTAGGCCGGCAGGCCGGCGGCCGCCGTCATCTCCTGCGTCAGTGCATAGAGGTCGGCGGCGAGATCCTCGTCCGGCAGCACCAGGTCACCGCGCCGGTACAACTCGGCGAATCGGGTCTGCGGCTCGATGGTGAGCTGGTAGAGCGACAGATGCCCGGTGCCGAAACCCAGCGCGCGCGCCAGTTCCGAGCGCCAGCCGGCCAGCGTCTGGCCCGGACGGGCATAGATGAGATCGAAGCTCACCCGGTCGAACGTGCCGCAGGCCAGCTCCAGCGCCGCCAGCGCCTCCGCCGCGTCGTGCCGGCGGCCGAGCTGGACCAGCGACGCGTCGTCGAGCGCCTGCACCCCCAGCGACACCCGATTGACGCCGGCGCCCGCGAACGCGCGGAAGCGCGCCGCCTCGACACTCGACGGATTGGCCTCCAGCGTGATCTCGGCGTCCGGCGCCAGCCGCCAGTGACGGGCGACGCCCTCGATGATCGCCGCCACCGTTTCGGGCGGCATCAGCGATGGCGTGCCGCCGCCGAAAAAGATGCTCGTCACCGTGCGTGCCGGGGTCAGCATCGCTTCATGCGCAAGGTCGGCCAGCAGGGCTGTACGCCAGCGCACCTGGTCCACCGACTCGCGGACATGGCTGTTGAAGTCGCAATAGGGGCATTTCGACAGACAGAACGGCCAGTGGACATAGACCGCCAGGCCGTCGACGCCCGGAAGGTCAGAGGCAGGCATCGACCAGTTGCTTGAAGGCGCGGGCGCGGTGGGACATGCCATGCTTCTGCTCCGGCTCCATCTCGCCGAAGGTCAGCGCATGGCCGACCGGCAGGAAGACGGGATCATAGCCGAAGCCCTTGCTGCCGCGCATCGGCCAAACCAGTTCGCCGTCGACCCGACCCTCGAACGCTTCAACGTGGCCGTCCGGCCAGGCCAGACACAGCGCGCAGACGAAGTGCGCCGTGCGGTCGGCCGGCGCCACCTGCCGTGCGTCGAGCTGGCGAGTGACCTCGGCCATCGCCGCGGCGAAATCCTTGTTCGGCCCGGCCCAGCGGGCGGAATAGATGCCCGGCGCGCCGTCCAGCGCATCGACCGCCAGCCCGGAGTCGTCGGCCAGCGCCGGCAGGCCCGACGCGATCGCCGCCGCCAGCGCCTTCAGCCGGGCGTTGCCGATGAAGCTGGTCTCGGTTTCCTCCGGCTCGGGCAGCCCCAGCTCGCCCGCCGACACCGGCTCGATGCCCAATGGCCCCAGCAGGTCGCGAATCTCCCGCACCTTGCCGGCGTTGTGGCTGGCGATCACCAGCTTGCCGGGCGCCAGCTTGCGGGTGGCGGGGCTGTCGGGCGCACCCATGGCTCAGAGCCCCAGCACACGCCGCTGGGCGGCGAAAATCTCGTCTGTGCCGATGCGCGCCAGCCGCAGCAGCCGCAGCAGCATTTCCTCGGTGAACGGCGCCCCCTCGGCGGTACCCTGCACTTCCACCAGACCGCCACTGTTGGTGAGCACGAAATTGGCATCGGTATGGGCGCCGGAGTCCTCGATATAGTCGAGGTCGAGCACCGGGGCGCCGTTCCACACACCGCACGACACCGCCGCCACCTGGCCGGTGAACGGGAGCTCGGCCAGTTGGCCAGCCTCCTTGAGCTTGGCCAGCGCCATGTGCAGCGCGACATAGCCGCCGGAGATCGCCGCCGTGCGGGTGCCGCCATCGGCCTGCAGCACGTCGCAATCCACCGTCACCTGCCGCTCGCCGAGTTTCACCAGGTCGACGACCGCGCGCAGCGAGCGGCCGATCAGTCGCTGGATTTCCTGGGTCCGGCCGGTCTGCTTGCCCTTGGCCGCCTCGCGGGAGGAACGACTGTGGGTGGCGCGCGGCAGCATGCCATATTCCGCCGTCACCCAGCCCTGGCCCTTGCCGCGCAGCCAGGGCGGCAGATTGGTCTCGACCGACGCCGTGCACAGCACGTGGGTATCGCCGAACTTCACCAGACACGATCCCTCGGCGTGCTTGGTGAAGTTGGGCACCATCTCGATGGTTCGCATCTGGTCGGAGGCACGGCCGGAGGGGCGCATGGGCAGGGACTTTCCTGAAAATCGTCGGGGAGCGCCTGCATATCGCCCCGCCGGCCAGCTGGGAACCGCTTTTTCCGCACCCCCGCCCCCCGCCACGCCGAGCGACCATGGTTGAACCGGCCGGAACGCCCTCCTACATTCGCTGTCACTTATGTCCGCACTGACCATCACCGACCTGAACGACCGCGCCCGGGACATCTTCCGGCAGATCGTCGAGGCATATCTGTCGACCGGCGAGCCGGTGGGCTCGCGCACCCTGTCCAAGCTGCCCGGCCTCAACCTGTCACCGGCGTCGATCCGCAACGTCATGCAGGATCTGGAGGAGATCGGCCTGCTGTCGGCGCCGCATACCTCGGCGGGGCGGATGCCGACTGACCTCGGCCTGCGGCTGTTCGTCGACGGCATGATGCAGGTGGGCGAGCTGGGCGACACCGAGCGCGGTCGCATCGAGACCCAGTGCCGGGCCGACGGCGCCAGCTTCGAGGATGTGCTGGCGCGCGCCACCACGACACTCTCCGGCCTGTCCTCCTGTGCCGGTCTGGTTCTTGTCGGCAAGTCCGATGTGCCGATCCGGCAGGTCGATTTCGTGCCGCTGACGCCGCAGCGGGCGCTGGCCATTCTGGTCGGCCAGGACGGCTCGGTGGAAAACCGCACCTTCGACCTGCCCGCCGGTCTGCCGACCTCGGCGCTGATGCAGGCGGCCAACTACATCAACGCCCGACTGGTCGGCCTGACGCTGGATCAGGCCCGCAGCCGGCTGGAGCGGGAGATGTCGCAGAACAAGGCCGAGCTCGACTCCCTGGCCGGCCAAGTGGTGGAGCGCGGCCTGGCGGTGTGGTCGGCCGACGACGACCAGCGCGACGTGCTGATCGTGCGCGGTCAGGCCAAGCTGCTGGAGGATGCCGCCGCCCGCAACGATCTCGAACGCGTCCGCCAGCTGCTGGAGGACATCGAAAGCAAGCGCGAACTGGCCCGCGTGCTGGAACTGGCGCGCGACGCCTCAGCGATGAAGATCTTCATCGGCTCGGAGAACAGGCTCTTTTCACTCTCCGGCTCATCGGTTATCGCAGCCCCCTACCGCAGCGCCGACGAGCGCGTGGTCGGCGTCATCGGGGTCATCGGCCCCACCCGATTGAATTATGCGCGGGTCGTCCCCATGGTGGACTATACCGCGCGCGTCCTGAGCAGATTGGTATCACAGCAATGAGCGACGACATGACCGCACCCGAGACTCCGGAAAACGAAGCCCCCGACGTGGCCGCCGCCCTGCGCGAAGCCGCCACGGCGGCACCCGGCGATTCCGAGGATGCGCTGGCCAAGGCCCAGGCCGAGGTCGCCGACCTGAAGGACCGGCTGCTGCGCCAGGCCGCCGAGACCGAGAATGTCCGCCGCCGGCTGGAGAAGGAAAAGCAGGATGCCAGCGCCTATGCGCTGACCAGCTTCGCTCGCGACCTGCTGGGCGTCGCCGACAACCTGCGCCGCGCGCTCGACGCGGTGCCGGAGAGCGCCCGCGCCGATGCCGGCCTCGCCACGGTGCTGACCGGCGTCGAGATGACCGAGCGGGAACTGCTCAACGTGTTCGGCAAGTTCGGCATCGCCCAGATCGAGGCGCTGGGCCAGAAGCTCGACCCCAACAGGCATCAGGCGATGATGGAAGTGCCGACCCCCGACGCCGAGCCCGGCACGGTGGTGCAGGTGCTGCAGGCCGGCTACGTCATCAAGGACCGGCTGCTGCGCCCGGCGATGGTCGGCGTCGCCAAGGCCGCCGGCCCGGCGCCGCGGGTCGACACCACCGCCTGAGTGCGAGAGATAGCACTAGGCTGCCGCAACTTGAGGCAGCCTAGTGCAGCAACTGAGGGATCAAGCGTCATCGCGCATCCTTTTCAGAGCGACAACGCTGGTGATCCCAGTTAGCGCATTTCTGACTGTTTCTTCCTGCGGCTCATACGACGAGCCGCAATAACTGCAGTGCCGAGCAGCATCAAACCCGACGTAGCGGGCTCCGGAACGTCCGTTGCTTGAGCCTGTTCGATGGTAAGAACCGTCGCGGTAAAGCCTTGGCCTAGCGCCAAATCGAAGAAATCGAACGAGGCGTGCGGCACACGCAGTCCGTCATCATCCTGAGGGTCGTCCCGTACGTCCTGCGACAAGGCTGGAAATTCGCTGGGCAAGCCAACACTCGACCACATCATCCCCGACGAGTCGGCGACGGTCAGCCCAAGGACAAAAGAACCCACGTGGAGAATGTACAGGCCATCGTACGGACCGTCGGAGGTCGACGCGCCAACGTCATCGCCCATCGCGCCGGTGGCATCACCCGCATAATGATTGCCCAGAAAATACGCTGAAATGGCCAACTCAGGATTGCCGTAATCAGCCTCTGTCCCGCCCGCCAATGGATAGACCGCCGTCGGCGTCAAAGCGGTATCGTACGAAAAACTGCCGGTGAATGTGGACCCTATCGGGAGAAAATCGTTCTGCTGGTCGATTCGCGCTGTGAAATCGAAATGAACGACCTCTGCCTTTGCGGGCGATACCAGAGCCAGAGTCACTGCAAAAAGTGGAAGAGCGCGGCAAACGCGACTGAAGAACATTATCGACCTCAATCTATACAAGTGGGTAAATACGACACAATCGTCGCGTTAAAGTAGCAAAAACCGAGCCAGAACCGAAACTGCTGTAAATTCAATGTATTACGCATCACGAAATCGTGGAATCTGTAAAGTCTGCCGACAGGTTGGGTTAAGTCCATAAAATGAACGGCAGCACCGCCGCATAGGCCGCGCGCGGCGGTGCGTCCGGCGGGGCCGCGCCCTCGCCCAGCAGATAGGCATCGCGGATGATCTCCGCCTGCTGCTCGATGCCGTAACCCTCCAGCGGCTTGCCCGGCACCAGCCGGTAGCGGTAACGCGCGAACAGCCCACGCGCGGCGATGAGGTTGCGACCGGACTGATATTGCCAGACGTGGGTCAGTTCATGGACGAACAAGCCGCGCAGGCCCCGCCCCGCCTGGCTGTAGTCCTCGCGATAGAGCGGGCAGCGCGGGTGGAACCACAGGTGGCCGTCGGGCGCCATCACCGTGCCGGGCCGTTGCAGCGGCCACCAGCGCCGCCGGTGCAGCCGCACGGGCGCGGGATCAAGCGCGTCACCGAACAGACGGGCGGCCAGCGCGGCCTCGCCAGGGGTGAGTCCGCGCGCGTCACCGGGCGGTGTCACCGGGGCACCGCCTCAATGATGGCGCGGCTCAGTGATGGTCATGGCCCGACATGTCGTGATGCATGTCGTGACTCATCGGCGCGGCGGGCTTGCCCTGGCCGAAGGCGCGCACGGGCACCTGCACCGTCACCGGCCCGGCCTTCTCGAACGACAGGGTGAGCGGGAAGCTGGTACCGGGCGCCGGTGGCGTGTCGACGCCAAACAGCATCAGATGATAGCCGCCCGGCGCCATCTTCAGCGTCGCGCCCCCAGCCAGCACCAGGCTGCCGGTGCGCTGCATCTTCATGACGCCGTTGACGTTCTTCGTGGTGTGCATCTCGACATAGGCGGCGATCGGACTGGCCACGGCGACCAGTGTGTCAGCCGGGCCCGCCTTGAGGGTGAGATAGGCGGCACCGGGGCGGCCCGGCACCGGCGGGAACTGCGCCCAGGCCTCGGACACCGCTGGCGCGGCCGGCTTGCCGGCAGCGAAAGCGCCACTGACCACGGCGACCACCAGCAGCACGGCAGACAGCAGCACCGCCGCCACACCGAGTGTACGCGCGTTGACACGGGCTTTTGGCCGAAGATCGATGGGTGCATGCATGGGCGGTATCCCTTCCGCAAGGGGCGTGATCACAACGGGAGGACGCAATATTCAAGGAAGGTAGAACGGCCGTGCAGCGCCAGCAAGCGGCTGCGACGCCATGCCCCGGTCGCCAGCGGCACCGATGCCTCTTTCCGTCGCGAACCATACACGGCTTGTAGCCGGGAAACGGCCTCCCTATATCGCGATGCAAGGTGGTGGCCGGACGGTCTCGTCGAGAAGCCGGCCACCGCATGGGACCAACCGCCGGCCCGGGCGTGCTTGCAGTGAGAAGGCGCCGGGCGGCCTAGGATGAGGTTTGAAGTTATGGGTAAGGTCATCGGTATCGACCTCGGCACCACCAACTCGTGCGTCGCCATCATGGACGGCGCTAGCCCGAAGGTCATCGAGAACAACGAAGGCGCGCGTACCACGCCGTCGATGGTCGCCTTCACGGCCGACGGCGAGCGTCTGGTCGGCCAGCCGGCCAAGCGCCAGGCGGTGACCAACCCGGAAGCCACCCTGTTCGCCATCAAGCGGCTGATCGGCCGCACCTTCAACGACCCGATGACCCAGAAGGACATCGGCCTCGTCCCCTACCACATCGTCAAGGCCGACAACGGCGACGCCTGGGTGGAAGCCCGCGGCGACAAGTATTCCCCGAGCCAGGTCTCGGCCTTCATCCTGCAGAAGATGAAGGAAACGGCGGAAGCCTATCTCGGCGAGACGGTGACCCAGGCGGTCATCACCGTGCCGGCCTATTTCAACGACGCCCAGCGCCAGGCCACCAAGGACGCCGGCAAGATCGCCGGCCTTGAGGTGCTGCGCATCATCAACGAGCCGACGGCTGCGGCGCTGGCCTATGGCCTCGACAAGCAGGACGGCAAGACCATCGCCGTCTACGACCTCGGCGGCGGCACCTTCGACATCTCCGTGCTGGAGATCGGCGACGGCGTGTTCGAGGTGAAGTCGACCAACGGCGACACCTTCCTCGGCGGCGAGGACTTCGACAAGCGCGTCATCGACTGGCTGGCCGACGAGTTCAAGAAGGAGCAGGGCATCGACCTGCGCGGCGACAAGCTGGCGCTGCAACGCCTCAAGGAAGCCGCTGAAAAGGCCAAGATCGAGCTCTCCAGCGCCCAGCAGACCGACATCAACCTGCCGTTCATCACCGCCGACGCCTCGGGTCCGAAGCACCTGGTGAAGACGCTGACCCGCGCCAAGCTGGAACAGCTGGTCGACGACCTGATCGCCAAGACGCTGGAGCCCTGCAAGAAGGCGCTCAAGGACGCCGGCGTGTCGGCCAGCGACATCGACGAGGTGGTGCTGGTGGGCGGCATGACCCGCATGCCCAAGGTCATCGAGGCGGTGAAGGGCTTCTTCGGCCGCGAGCCGCACAAGGGCGTGAACCCGGACGAAGTGGTGGCGCTGGGTGCGGCCGTGCAGGCCGGCGTGCTCCAGGGCGACGTCAAGGACGTGCTGCTGCTCGACGTGACGCCGCTGTCGCTGGGCATCGAGACGCTGGGTGGCGTGTTCACCCGCCTGATCGACCGCAACACCACCATCCCCACCAAGAAGAGCCAGGTGTTCTCCACCGCCGAGGACAACCAGACGGCGGTGACCATCCGGGTGTTCCAGGGCGAGCGCGAGATGGCGGCCGACAACAAGCTGCTCGGCCAGTTCGACCTCGTCGGCATTCCGCCGGCGCCGCGCGGCATGCCGCAGGTGGAGGTGACCTTCGACATCGACGCCAACGGCATCGTCAGCGTCTCGGCGAAGGACAAGGGCACCGGCAAGGAACAGCAGATCCGCATCCAGGCCTCCGGCGGCCTGTCGGACGCCGACATCGACAAGATGGTGAAGGAAGCCGAGCAGTTCGCCAGCGAGGACAAGAAGCGCCGCGAACTGGCGGAAGCCAAGAACCAGGCTGAAAGCCTCATCCACACCACCGAGCGCTCGATCGCCGACGCCGGCGCCAAGGTGTCGGCCGACGTCAAGGCCCAGGTCGAGACCGCCATCAGCGACCTCAAGGGTGTACTCTCGGGCGAGGACGCCAGCGAGATCCAGGCCAAGACCCAGACGCTGGCCCAGGTGTCGATGAAGCTCGGCGAGGAGATCTACAAGGCCGACCAGGCCGCTGGCGGCACCGAAGGCGGCGCGCAGGACGGTGGCAGCACCGGCGGCGACGACGTGGTGGACGCCGAGTTCTCCGAAGTCGACGACAAGAAGTAAGCATCCAGTCCGGCGGGCCGCGCGACCTCCCCATCCGGGAACGCGCGGCCCGTGCGCATTTCAAGGCCCGGAACGCGGCCGGGCGGTTGAGGAGTCGAGTCCCCCATGGCCGACGAGGATTATTACGACGTCCTGGGCGTCGACCGTAACGCGGACGAGAAGGCGCTGAAATCGGCCTTCCGCAAGCTCGCCATGCAGTATCACCCGGACAAGAACCCGGGCGACGCGGCGGCGGAAGCCCGGTTCAAGCAGATCAACGAGGCCTATGACGTCCTGAAGGATCCGCAGAAGCGCGCGGCCTATGACCGCTTCGGCAAGGAGGCCTTCCAGAACGGCGGCGGCGCGCCCGGTGGCGGTTTCGGCGGCGCCTCCTTCTCCGACATCTTCGAGAACATCTTCGACGAATTCCTTGGCGGTGGGCGCGGCGGGCGCGGTGGCGGCCGCTCCAACGCGGTGCGCGGCTCCGACCTGCGCTACAACATGGAAATCTCCCTTGAGGAGGCCTATCGCGGCAAGACCGCCTCGATCACCGTGCCAACCACCGTCAGCTGCGAGCCCTGCAACGGCTCCGGCGCCGAGCCCGGTTCATCGCCCGAGACCTGCCCCACCTGCGGCGGTGCCGGCAAGGTGCGCACCACCCAGGGCTTCTTCATGGTCGAGCGGGCCTGCCCCAACTGCCGCGGCACCGGCAAGATCATCGCCAAACCGTGCCGCGCCTGCGGCGGCGTCGGCCGGGTGGAGAAGGAAAAGACCCTGCAGGTCAAGGTGCCGGCCGGTGTCGATGATGGCACCCGCATCCGGCTGTCCGGCGAGGGCGAGGCCGGCCTGCGCGGCGGCCCGCCGGGCGACCTCTACATCTTCATCTCGCTGCGGCCGCACCGGGTGTTCGAGCGTGATGGCACCACGCTTTATTGCGCCGTGCCGCTGCCGGTGACGACGGCGGCATTGGGTGGCGAGATCGAGGTGCCGTCGCTCGACGGCCAGCGCACCAAGGTCAAAATTCCCGCCGGCACCCAGACCGGCAAGCAGTTCCGCATGCGCGGCAAGGGCATGCCGCCGCTCAACGGCGGCGGCCACGGCGACCTCATCATCCAGGTCAACGTCGAGACACCGGTCAACCTCTCCAAGCGCCAGCGCGAACTGCTGGAGGAGTTCCAGACCATCGAGACCGGCGAGACCAGCCCGGAATCCACCGGCTTCTTCAAGCGCCTGAAGGAAGTCTGGACCGACCTCACCGAGTAGCCCCCGTTCTTGACCCCGTGGCCATGCCGTGATGGAGTGCGGCGCGGGGATGTGTCCCTCGGGGACAGACATGGGGCTTGAGCGCAATCTCGACGACTGGGTGGCGGCGGGGCTGATCTCCGCCGATCAGGCCGGTGCGATCCGTGCCCATGCCGCCCGGCACAGCCGGCCGTGGGGACTGTGGGCGGTGGTGGGCCTGGGCGGGCTTGCCATCCTGCTCGGCCTGATGGCGCTGGTGGCCGCCAACTGGGCGGACATTCCCGCCGGTCTCAAGCTTGCCCTGCATTTCCTGCTCAACCTCGCCGCGGGCTGGGCTGTCGTCGTCGCCAGCCGGCAGGGGCGCGCGCTGTGGCTGGAGCTGGCGCTGTTCCTGTTCACGGGCCTGGTGCTGACCGGCATCGCGCTCACCGGCCAGGTGTTCCAGATGTCCTCGGCGCCGTGGCGGCCGCTGGCGTTCTGGCTGGCGCTGACCTCGCCACTGCTGCTGCTCGCCGGCCAGGGCCGCGCCACCGCCTGGCTGTGGATCGTCATCGTCGGCGCGACACTGGGGGGTGTCGTCGAGGAGTTTCATCGCTGGTTCGCCGATCACCGCTGGGCCATCGGCCTGCCGCTGACCGTGCCGGCGCTGCTGGTGCTGCTGGGCGATCAGGGCAGTCGCCAAACCAGTCGCCATGCCAGTCGCCATGCCTTCTGGCAGGCGGTCCGGCTGGCCGGCCTGCAGGTGGTGGTGATCGTGGCCAGCCTGATGCCGTCGTTCGTCTGGTACCAGTCGCTGCCCGACCAGCATGACTATGCCCGCGACCTGCTGCCGGCATTGCCGATTCTGCTGGGTGCGACGGCCCTTGCCATCGCCGCGCTGCTGCGCAAACCGGAAGCCGATCGTGGCGGTGCCGGCGTGCTGGGGCTGGCGACGCTGCTGCCGATCCTGCCGATGCTGCTGCCGCTGGCCGGCATCGCCGGCGAACTGGCCGGCGCGCTCGCCTTCACCGCGCTGTGGGCCGCCATCGCCTGGGCCGCCCAGCGCCGCCAGCGCGCCGGGTTATTCCGGCTGGCGGTGGGGGTGATCGCCCTGCGGCTGATCATCATCTACTTCGAGGTGTTCGGCTCGCTGGCCACCACCGGCGTCGGCCTGATCGTCAGCGGCCTGCTGGTGATCGGCGCGGCGGTGGGCACCACACACCTGCTGCGCCGCTGGCGGATCGGTGCTGCGTCATGACCGCCACCCGTATCCCGATGCCATCACGGAGGCTGCTCGCCGCGCTGCTGTTGCCGCTGGTCGGCCTGATCGGCGGGGCCGCCGTCGCCTGGTGGCAGACCAGTCACGGCAGCGTCTGGGAGGTACCGATTCGCGGTTACGACCCCCGCGACCTGCTGCGCGGCCATTACATCCGCTTCCAGTACGACTGGGCGACGCCGGCCCGGCCCGCCGCCGTCGCCCCCGAGCACTGGCGCCTGTGCTTCCGCCATCGGGGCGCGGCAACGGTGGTGACGCTGTTCGCCAGCACCGACCGCACGCCCGAAGCCTGTCAGGCGATCGCCCGGCAGATCCGTGGCCATGATGGCCTGGTGATGGACTATGGCGGCCAGGGGCGCGGACAGTTCTACCTCGACGAGACCGACGCACGACCGCTGGAGCAACTGCTCACCGACCCCGCGCGCAAGGTGAGCGCGCGGGTGATCGTCACCGCCAGCGGCCGGCTGACGCCGCTCGACATTCTGGTCGATGGCAAGCCCTACCGCGAGGTGCTGGCGGCGACGGCGAAGCCACCCAGCCAGCCCCCGGCCAGCCAGCCCTGACGACAGCCGCTATTCGTCGGCCATGATGGCGGTGCGGGGCGGCTCGCCCTCGCGCTGCCAGCCTCGGAACATGCCGGCGATGTTGGTCTCCAGCACGATGTTGCCGTGCGCGTCGACGGCAATGACGCCACCCTCGCCGCCGAGTGCCACCAGCTTGCCATGGACCACCTGGCGCACCGCGTCGGCCAGTGCCATGCCCTTCATCTCCACCAGCGCGCAGATGGTGCGCGCCACCGTCGCGCGGATGAAGTACTCGCCATGGCCGGTCGCCGAGACAGCGCAGGAGGCATTGTCGGCATAGGTGCCGGCGCCGATGACCGGCGAGTCGCCGACCCGGCCCCAGCGCTTGTTGGTCAGCCCGCCGGTCGAGGTCGCCGCCGCGAGATTGCCGTGGCGATCCCGCACCACGGCGCCCACCGTGCCGAACTTCGAAATGTTGGCGGCTTCCCCGCGCGCCCGGGCGCGCTCCAGCTGCCGCTGGCGCTCAGGCGTGACGAAGTAGCTGTTGGCCACCTGCTCCAGCCCCGCCGCGCGCGCGAAGGCGTCGGCGCCGGCGCCCTGGAGCATGACATGCTCCGACTTTTCCATCACCGCGCGGGCGGCACGAATGGGCCAACGCGTGGTGGTGACGCCGGCGACACTGCCGGCGGCCAGCGTCGCCCCGTCCATGATTGCCGCGTCAAGTTCGGCGACCCCCTCATGCGTCAGCACCGCGCCGCGACCGGCGTTGAACAGAGGCGTATCCTCCAGCACGACAATGGCAGCCTCCGCCGCGTCCACCGCCGTGCCGTCCACCTCCAGCACCGCCCGCGCCGCCGCCAGCGCCTCGGCCAGCGCGGCATGATAGGCCGCCTTCTGCGCATCGCTGAACTGGTCGGCGCCATAGCGGCCGGCACCGCCATGGACGGCGACGGCGTATCGGCTGCCGGGGTCACCATCGGTGTGACCCGTCGGAGTGGCGGAGACGGACATGCTCATGCAGACTCCCAAGGACGCCGGCAGCGGCGCCCGCGTCAAAGGCGCTCGGCGAGCCTGATCGCCAGCCGGCAGCCGGTCTTGATCGCCGCCGACAGCAGCGGATAGGCCGGCGCCTGTTCCGCGCCGTGGGCGATCGCCGCGTCCTTGTGTTCGATTTCCTCTTCGCGGAACTGACGGATGGTGTCGGCCAGCTCGGCGTCGTCATCGCCGAGCCGGTCGAGCTGGTCGGCGTAATGCTGCTCGATCACCTCTTCCACCGCCGCCGTGCAGGCCATCGCCGCCTTGGGGCCGATCAGCGCCGTCGCCGCGCCCAGCGCGAAACCGGCAACGTGCCAGAACGGCTGCAACAGGGTCGGCCGCACGCCGCGCTCGGTCATCATCCGGTTGAAAGTGTCGAGATGCACCCGTTCCTGATCCGCCATGTGGCGGATTTCACCCGAATGGGCATGACGCGACCCCATGACGGCAAGCTGGCCTGCATAGATGCGCACGGCGCCATATTCGCCGGCCTGGTCGACCCGGATCATGCGCGCCTTCCCGGCCGCCAGCGGCAGGTCGCCGGGCAGCCGTGCGGGGCGCACCGGCGGCGGTGTCACGGTCGGGATTTCAGGCTGAGCCATAGCACGATTGCTCCCATGCCAAGCGAGATGAGGGCGTTATAGCCCGCCATCGACACGCCGAACAGCGACCAGGGGATGGCATCGCAACGCACCAGCGGCGCCGCCATGACCTCGGCCATGATATCGTTGAGACTGCTGGCACTGCCGGAGGCGGCACACCGGGTGATGCCCTGCCACCAGCCCTGCTCGACCCCGACGTGGAACACGCCGATGCCGCCGGTCGTCAGCAATGCCAGGCCGGCACCAGACGCCGCCAGCCGCGCCACCCCCGTCGTGCCGCGGGCCAGCAGCCAGCCGCCCAGCACCGCCAGCACCACGGCAGCGATATGCGGCCAGCGCTGCCAGTGACACATCTCGCACGGCGGCAGGCCGCCGACATACTGGAACAGCAGCGCGCCCGCCAGCAGCAGCGCCGAGGTGGCGCCACCAAGCCAGAGCGGCAGGGACCACGCCGACATCAAATGTACCGCAGCACCGCGAAACCGCCCACCAGGGCGACGAGAAACATCGTCGTGACCAAGGTGAGTCGCCGCTCGATAAAGTCGCGGATCGGCTCGCCATAGGCCCGGAGCAGCGCCGCGATCAGGAAAAAGCGGGCGCCCCGGGTGATCAGCGAGGCGACGACGAACGGCAGCAGCGCGAAGTGGGCGGCGCCGGAGACAATGGTCACCAGCTTGTAGGGGATGGGCGTGAGACCCTTGATGAGGATCACCCACAGGCCCCACTCGGCGTAACTTTCCTCGAACTGGTGCGCCTTGGCCTGCATGCCGTAGAGCTGCACCAGCCAGGCCCCCAGCGTCTCCATCAGGTAATAGCCGATGGCATAGCCGAACAGCCCGCCGGCCACCGAGGTCAGCGTGCAGACGGTGGCGATCAGCCAGGCCTGCTCGCGCCGGGCCAGCACCATCGGCACCACCACGACGTCGGGCGGGATCGGAAAAAAGGAACTTTCCGCGAAGGAGATGGCGCCAAGACCCCACATTGCCCGCGGATGCTCGGCGACCCGCATGGTCCAATCATAAAGTTTCCGGATCATTCGCCTGACGCTCGACAAGACATGACGGCATCGGGTGTAGCAGATCAGGGCCGCAGGTGCAGTGGCTTTTCACGTCGCGGGCTCCCGCCCGGCGCGCGCTCAGGGCAACCGGTCCTGCCCGCCGGCGCCGCGCCCCGCCTGCGCCAGCACATCTTCCAGTTCGAGCATCGCCACCCTGATGTGCAGGGCGCTGAGGCGAAAGTCATGATCCAGCGCTTCCTGCATCAACTGCGCCAGACAGGCGCGCAGGGCCTGGGCCGATGCGCGGCGCCGGGGCGCCGACATCTTGCGACGGGTGCCGCGCCGGGGGTCTGTCGCCAATGACGGTCCTGTGCGTCCGGACATGATAAACCATTGCGTGTTTTATGACTGTATAATTCCCCGCAATGGATACATCAATGCCACCATAAGTCAACGGCACGCCCAACACTCAACCCATGGGTGTTCTTTAACCCCGCAATATCTCCACGGCGTTGGAGCCATGGCGAGGGCACGGCCGCCGATCAAGGCTAGGCGACGGACCTGTGGTGCGTGTATCACGGCGATCACATGGAACTGGACCCGCCCGACACTGGCGATGACGCCCCGGCCGAGCGCAAGGCGCGCACCGCGACCCGCCTCAAGGTCGCCGGTGCAGCGCTGACCGTTACGCTGGGCAGCCTGTGGTTGCTGCGTTTCCCGCTGCTGGGTCTCGCGGCCCAGGGCTACCTCGGCGGCCGCGGCATCGACGCCGACTTCAGTTCCGATGCCCTGACGCCAACCCGCCTGGAAATCAGCGACCTGCGGCTCGGTGCCACCGACCAGCCGGACTTCACCGCCCGCCGGGCGATCGTCCGCCTGCGCTGGCAGGGGCTGATGCCGGAGATCGCGGGGATTACGCTCGATCGGCCAGTGGCCCGTGTCCGCCTCGACGAGAATGGCCTGTCGCTCGGGCGGCTCGACCGGCTGCTGCCGCCGCCCGGCGATGAACCGCTGGCGGTGCCCGGCATTGCCGTCATCGTTCGTGACGGTCGCGTGATCGCCGCCACACCGCTGGGCCCGCTGACCCTGCGCATCGACTCCGGCGGTACGCTGGCCGACGACTTTGTCGCCACCGCCCGCCTCGATACGGCGCGCATTGGCAACGACCACGTGCGACTGGACCGCCTGAACGGCAAGGCACGCCTGACCAGCAGCGCACACGGGTTCGCGCTGGCCCTCAGCGGCACCGCCGCGTCGGCTGCGAGCGCTGACGCCATACGCCTCGACACGCTGACGCTCACCGGCGAGGGCCGCGCCAGCCCTGACATCACGACGCTCGGTGGCACGCTGACACTCGGCGCGGCATCGGCCCGGCACGGCGACGCGGTAGTGGCAACACCGGCCGCCACGCTGACGCTTGACGACCTGCGCCTTGACCCCCGGATGCGACCGCTGACATGGTCGGCGGCGGTGGATGCCGGAGCCGCCAGCGCCGTACTGCCCGCAGGCCACGTCTCGACGCCCGCCGCCCGACTGACGCTGGTCGCCAGGGGCAACGGCATCGACGGCACCTGGCGTGCGGCCACCGGTCTGCTCAGTGTCGGCGCCGTCGCGACACCGGCCCTCACCGCCCGGGATGGGCGGGCGGAGGGGACGCTGCGGATCGACCGCACCGCCACCGGCCTGTTCGCCGATGGCAAGGGCGCGCTCACGGTATCGGGCGGCACACTGCCGCCGGCGCGACAACGCCAGATCCGGCGGCATGCCGATGCGCTGGCCGGCACCCCCGCTGGCCCGCTGGTCGCCGACGGCGGCGCGGCCCTGGTCCGCGCGGGGCGCCAGTTCACCGTGAACCTGCCACTTGCCTTCAACTGGCGCACCGGCGCCGGCGAGATCACCGTACCGGGACAGGTCACGCTGGCCGCCGCCAGTGGCGCGCGGCTCGACCTGGCCGACGGCGATGGTCCGGTGGCGCGGCTGGCGCTGCCGGCCGGCGGCATGGTGATCGATGGGCGCGCCGGCCTGACCGGCGGTGGCCTGCCGACCGTCAATGCGGTGATCAGCCATCAGGCCGGCTCCCCCGGCGACGCCGCGCATCACGGCATCCGGCTGGTGATCGACCGCTGGACGGCGGGCCAGGCCAGCCTGCGCATCCCCAGCCTGTCGCTCGCCCTGCGAGAAGCCGATGGCGAGCGGCGCCTCGATCTCTCCGGCGCGCTGACGCTGTCCGGTCCGCTGGGTGAGGGCCATGTACGCGATCTCGATATTCCGCTCGACCTGACGGCGACACTCACCCCCAACCTCGCTCTCGCGCCCCGTGAAGGCTGCATGGTGGTGTCGGCGCGCGATATCCGGCTGGGCGATACCGCGCTGGGCGGCATGGCGCTTCCGTTGTGCCCGCAAGGTGGCGCCTTCCTGCGCGTGGCGGCCGACGGCCGCCTCGGGGGGGGTATTACCACACCGTCCCTGCTGGTGGCGAACGCCAGCGGCCAGCGGCCCGCACGCCTGGAAACCGGGCCGGCATCGCTGCGCTTCACCGGCCGCGCCGCGCGCCCTCGGGTGGAAGCCTCGGTACAGGCCCCCACCCTCACCCTGAGCGGCGATGGCGGCCATGCGCTCACCGCCCGTGCGACCACGCTGGCGGCGACGCTGGTCAGCGGCGAGCGGGGCTGGCAGGCCTCCGGTGCGATGGCTGGACTCAACGCCAGGGACGGCGCCAGCGGCGTCACCCTGCGTGACGGCCAGGCCCGCTGGGAGGCGACCGACAGCGCCGGCGGCCTGACCGCCCGCCTGACCGGCGTGACGGCCATCATCGCCGACACGGGCACCCGGCCGATGTTCAACCCGGTGCGGATCGCCGACGGGCAGGCCCGGCTCGCCAAAGGCGCCGTGACCGCCGACGGCGCGGTACGACTGGCGGCGGGCGGGGCCACGCTCGGGCGCTGGCAGCTGACGCACAGCCTTGCGTCGGGCACGGGCGATGCGGCGTTCACGGTCAGCGACTTCGCCTTTTCGCCCGATCTCCAGCCCTACCAGCTCTCCGAACTGGCGCGCGGCGTGATCGAGAACGTCAGTGGTGGCGTCTCGGGCATCGCCCGTGCCCGCTGGACGCCGGGGGGCATGGCAAGCAGCGGCCATGTGACGCTGGCGGACCTGTCGTTCGCCACCGCCGCACTCGGCCCGATCGACGGTATCAGCGGCACCGTCAATGTCGATGATCTGGCCGCGCTCACCACGCCGCCGGGACAGACGTTGACGATCGCCAGGATCAACCCCGGCGTCGCCATCACCGACGGCACCCTGCGCTTCCATCTGGAGCCCGGCTTCAGGCTGGCGCTGGAAGATGTGCGCTGGCCCTTCGCCGGCGGCACGCTGGCGGTGGCGCCGACGGTGCTCGACCCGGCAACCGAACAGCGGACGCTCACGCTCACGCTCAGCGATATCGACGTCGCCACCTTTCTCGCCCAGATGCAGCTGAGCAGCCTTGCGGCCACCGGCACCGTCGATGGCGAGATGCCGCTGGTGCTCAGCCGCAGCGGCGCCGCCATCCGCGGCGGCGAGCTTCATTCGAAGAACGGCGGCCTGATCGCCTACACCGGCGACGTTGGCCGCAAGGGCGAACTGGGTCAGGGCCAGATCGCCTTCGATGCGTTGCGCAGCTTCCGCTACGACAGCATCATCTTCGAGGTCGACGGCGACCTCGCCGGCGACCTGGTGACCGCCATCCGCTTCGCCGGGGTCACCAACGCCGACGTGGCGCCGATGCCGGGCGTGCGGATGCTCAAGGCCTCGGGTCTGCCCTTCAGGTTCAACGTCAACATCCGCGCACCGTTCGGCAGGCTCGCCCGTTCCTTCGCCGAGTTCGCCCAGCCGGAGAAGGCACTGAAGCAGGCGCTCGACGAGGACGCGGCAGCGACCGCGCCGGAAAAGCCGCAATGATTCCAGTTCAGCGCCAGTTCATCGCGGTTGCGCCAGGATGGCATCACATTGACGCCGGGCTGGCGCTGGCCGTACACCGGAACAAAGGCAACAGGAGATGATGATGCGGTCAGCCGCTGTGATGATGGGAGGCCTGACGATGGCCCTGGGAGCCGGCCTGCTGGGCGGTTGCGTCAAGGTCCAGGCGCCGGACAAGCCGATCGAGATCACGCTCAACGTCAACATCAAGCAGGAGGTTGTCTACCGGCTTGAGAAGGACGTGCAGGATCTGATCAAGAGCAACCCGGGCGTGTTCTGACGCCGCCGCGGCTACCCTTACGGAGTTCATCATGACCAAAATCTCTTCCTTCATGACGCCGCTGGCCCTGGCCTTCGCCCTTGGCATGGCGACGCCCGCCGTCGCGCTGGCCGACACGGTGGTGGAACAGGCGCGTGCCGCCGGCCAGGTCGGCGAGCAGGCCGACGGCTATCTCGGCATCAAGGGCGGCGCCTCCGCCGACGTGAAGGCGCGGGTCGACCAGATCAACATCAAGCGCCGGGCGGTCTATACCGACCTTGCCGCCAAGAAGGGCGCCTCGGTGAACGACGTCGCCGGTGCCACGGCGTGCGAGCTGTTCAAGACCCGCGTCGCCCCCGGCGAATTCTACCGCACCGAGACCGGCGCCTGGGTGCAGCGCAAGGGCTCCGAGCCGGTGAAGCTGCCGCCCTATTGCCCGCAGTAAGCCGCGCCTCTCCGGCCGCCGCGGCGTGGACGCATGGCTTTAACGCTTGCGCCCACCCGCCGCGCCGCTATGCGTGATCCCGAAGTGTCGGCCCTGACCGCCGGATGGCGGGGGCAAAATGCCGGCAATGCGTGCGGGGAGCGGCGTGAATGAGCGATGACGTGACATTCCAGCAGGAGCCGGAGGTGCGCTATGGCGCGCCGCTGGTGGTGAGCCCGCTGATCCGCCGCGTGATCGCCCGCAACCCCAGCGCCTTCACCTACACCGGCACCGGCACCTACATCATCGGCCACGGCACCGTCGCCATCATCGACCCCGGCCCGGCCCTGCCCGAACATATCGAGGCGGTGCTGGCGGCGGTCGCCGGCGAAACGGTGAGCCACCTCGTGGTCACCCACACCCACCGCGACCATTCCCCGGCCAGCCCGGCGCTGAAGGCCGCCACCGGCGCCGTCGTCGTCGGCTGTGCCCAGGTGCCGATGATGGAGGAAGCGGCAGGCCAGGGCGACGAATCGGTGGACCGCAGCTACGCGCCGGACCGCATCCTCGCCGACGGCGAGGCGGTGCACGGCCCGGGCTGGACGCTGCGGGCGGTCCACACGCCGGGCCATACCTCGACCCACCTGTGCTTCGCGCTGGAGGAGGAGCAGGCGCTGTTCACCGGCGACCATGTGATGGGCTGGTCCACCAGCGTCGTCACGCCGCCGGATGGCGACATGCGGGCCTATGTGGACAGCCTGCGCAAGCTGCTGGAGCGCGAGGACCGCGTGCTCTACCCGACCCACGGCCCGGCGGTGGACAAGCCCAAGCCGTTCCTGCGGGCGCTCATCAACCACCGCAAGATGCGCGAGGCGCAGATCGTCAAGGTGCTGGGCGATGGCCCGGCCACCATTCCGGCGATGGTGGAGCAACTCTACGCCACCACGCCGAGGCACCTGCACCCCGCCGCCGGCCGCTCGGTGCTGGCCCACCTGATCGATCTGGAAGCCCAGGGCCGGGTCGGGCGCGATGGCGACGTCTACCGGCTGCTGTAAACTCGCCTTCCCCCTTTGCCCTTGCCCGAGCGGCCGTCACACGCCACATAAGCGACCCAGACGCGGAGGTTGCCTCCGCCGGGAGGTGAGACGACATGGACGCCCGACTGACATTCCCCGATCCGCTGGTGGGCCGCGAGCGGCCGGCGCCGGGAACCGACCTGATTGCCGAGATCAACCGGCTGCGGCGCGAGAAGAACGCCGTCATCCTCGCCCACTATTACCAGGAGGCGCAGATCCAGGATCTCGCCGACTTCGTCGGCGACTCGCTCGACCTGTCGCGCAAGGCGGCCGCCACCGACGCCGAGGTCATCGTGTTCTGCGGCGTGCGCTTCATGGCGGAAGTGGCGAAGATCCTGTCGCCGCACAAGACCGTGGTGCTGCCCGACCTCAACGCCGGCTGCAGCCTGGAGGACAGCTGTCCGCCCGGGGATTTCGCGAAGTTCCGCGCCGCCCACCCGGACCACATCGCGCTCACCTACATCAACTGCTCGGCCGAGGTGAAGGCGCTGTCGGACATCATCGTCACCTCGTCGTCGGCCGAGCACATCATCGGCCAGCTGCCGGCGGACCAGAAGATCATCTTCGCCCCCGACCGGCATCTGGGCGCCTATCTCAACCGCAAGACCGGCCGCGACATGCTGCTGTGGCCGGGCTCGTGCATCGTGCACGAGAACTTCTCGGAGTCCGAGCTGATCAAGCTCAAGGCCCGGCACCCCGATGCGCCGGTGGCCGCCCACCCGGAATGCCCGGGCTTCATCCTCGACCATGCCGATTATGTCGGCGCCACCTCGGGCATCCTGAAGTTCGCGCTGGAAAGCGACGCCGACACCATCATCGTCGCCACCGAGCCGCACATCATCCACCAGATGCGGCTGGCCGCCCCCCACAAGACCTTCATCGGCGCGCCCGGCGCCGACGGCAACTGCAACTGCAACAACTGCCCCTACATGGGGCTGAACACGCTGGAGAAGGTCTATCTCTGCCTGCGTGACCTGACACCCCGGATCGAGGTGCCGGAGGCAACCCGGGTGAAGGCGCTGCAGTCGCTCAACCGGATGCTGGACATGGCGCCCAGGGCCGCCGGCCAGCCCGACCTGCCCAACGGCTGAGCCCCACCCCGGTCCAGCCATTCCGCGCCCGCGCGGCCGCCCGTGGCCGTGCGCCCGCTAACAAGACCCCTGCCGAGACCGCCAAGGAGTTCGCCCATGCCGCTGCCGCTGTCCGACGCTGAACGCGACGCCTTCATCCGTTCAACGCTGGCCGAGGATCTCGGCGACGTCGGCGACATCACCTCGGCGGCCACCATTCCCGCCGATGCCCGGCTGAAGGCGGTGATGGCGACCCGCGAGCCGATCGTCGTCGCCGGGCTGGCGCTCGCCGCCGAGTTCTTCCGCACCCTCGACCCCGACTGCACCATCGAGATCGCCGCCGAGGACGGCGCCCGGCTGGCCGCCGGCGACGTGCTGATGACCATCACCGGCAACGCCCGCGCGCTGCTGACCGCCGAACGCTCGGCGCTCAACACCGCGCAGCACCTCTCGGGCATCGCCACGCTGACCCGCCAGTATGTCGACGCCATCGCCGGCACCGGCGCCACCCTGCTCGACACCCGCAAGACCCTGCCGGGCCTGCGGCTGCTGGAGAAATACGCCACCCGCATGGGCGGCGCGGCCAACCACCGCATCGGCCTGTTCGACGGCGTGCTGATCAAGGACAACCACATCGCCGTCGCCGGCGGCATCACCGAGGCGGTGAGCGCGGCCAAGGGCGCCGGCCTTGCCGGCATCCAGGTCGAGGTGGACCGCCTCGACCAGATCGAACCGGCGCTGGCCGCCGGCGCCGACCGGCTGCTACTCGACAACATGGACCCGGCCACCCTGCGCCAGGCGGTGGCGCTGATCGCCGGCCGGGTGCCGACCGAAGCCTCCGGCGGGGTGCGGCTGGACACCGTCCGCGCCATCGCCGAGACCGGCGTCACCTACGTGTCGGTGGGTCGGGTCACCCAGTCGGCCCCCGCCGTCGACATCGGGCTCGACTTCCTGACGGCCTGACGAACGCTTCAAGGTCGCGCCCGACAGCGACAACCGCCTGAAATCGCCACCATTATTGCAATAAAGCGATTGTTGTTGCTTTTTACCTATCAGTGTGCCAGATTGGCGTCCGTTGGCGTTCGATCTTTCTCATTTCTGGTAAAAATCGCGACGAGGCACCGCCCGTCACCCTGGCCCGGGGTGCGCCTGTGGCGGATGTTCCCCAGAAGCCGCGACGCGCGGCGGGGCTCGACAGATGGCGTCAGGCGCGCAGCTTCCAGCCGCTGCGGAACAGCGCGTAGGTGAGCGCCACCAGCGCCAGGTTGATGCCGGCGAGGAACAGCGCGCCGAACAGCAGCGGCCCATCCGACACGCCGAGGAAGCCGTAGCGGAAGCCGTCGATGATGAAGAAGAACGGGTTGGCGTGGCTTGCCGCCGCCCAGTGACCGTGCAGCTTGTCCAGTGTGTAGAAGGTGCCCGACAGCAGCGACAGCGGCTGGATGACGAAGTTGGTGATGGCGGCCGCGTGGTCGAACTTCTCGGCCCACATGCCGGTGAGAATGCCCATGGCCCCCAGCATCACCGCGCCCATCAGGCCGTAATAGACGACCGCCCAGCCATGACGCACCACGACCTCGACACCCGGCCACAGCAGCATGGCCAGCCACACCGCGAGACCGACGGCGACGGCGCGGGTGATGGCGCCGCCGAGGAACGCCGCCGTCAGCTCGCCGGCCGACAGCGGCGGCATCAGCACGTCGATGATGGTGCCCTGGACCTTGCCGATGAGGATGGTCGAGGAGGTGTTGGCAAAGGCGTTCTGGATCATCGCCATGACGATCAGACCCGGCGCCACGAAATTGGCGAACGGGTGACCCAGCAGGGTGTGGCCGCCCCGCCCCAGCGCCACGGTGAAGATGGCGAGGAACAGCAGCGTGGTGATGGCGGGCGCCCAGATGGTCTGGGTCTGCACCTTCCAGAAGCGGCGCACTTCCTTGGCGTAGAGGATACCAAGGCCGTACCAGTTGACCACGCCGATGCGCGGCACACCCGGCGGCTGGAAGCGGGGCGATGCGGCGATGTCGGTGGCCTCGGCCATGATGAATGCGGACTCCCGTGACGTGTCCCGTTCAGCTATCCTGTGACAAAGGCGACCGCAAGGTCTCGCCAAGGGAACGCACTGTCCTTATGTAGGACGCGAATCGAGTTAGAGGTACGCCATGTCTTGGAGCGACGAACGCATCGAGCTGCTGCAGCGGCTGTGGGAAAAGGGCCTGTCGGCCAGCCAGATCGCCGAAGAACTGGGCGAGGGCGTGACGCGCAACGCCGTCATCGGCAAGGCCCACCGCCTCGGCCTCAAGGCGCGACCGTCGCCGGTGAAGGCGGAGGCGCCGAAGAAGGCGGCGCCGCCGGCGCCGAAAAAGCCCAAGCCTGTCGTGAAGCCGGAACGGGTGACGCTGCTGGAACTTTCCGACAAGGTCTGCAAGTGGCCGCATGGGCACCCGGGCGAGGAAGACTTCCACTTCTGCGGCAAACCGGTGCAGCCAGGCTTCCCCTATTGCCCCGAGCACTGCGCGGTTGCCTACCAGGCACAGCTGCCGCGCCGCGACCGCCGGCCCATGCCGCCGATGCTGGGCGGCCGGCGATAAATTCGCCGATGCTGGGCGGCCGGCGATAAATTCGCCGATGCCGGGCGGCCGGGCTTTCCGGAAACGGGCCTTTTCGGAAATGCCCGCCACACCTCACGCCGCGGGCTGGCGCCACCTGAAGCGATCGCGCTAGCGGGGAGACCTTTCGGCCTTCTCCGCCTTGTCGGCCTTGCCCTTTTTCACCTTTGCCTTGCCGACCAGGACGAAGGCGTCGATCGGGCAGCGGCTGCCGGAGCGCGCCATGATGACATCAATGCCGGCGCACAGCTGGCGTGACGGTGTGGTGCGGTAATAGAAGCCGTCATAGAAGGCGAGCCCGTGGCAGCGGCCGGCCAGTCGCATCTCGTAGATGGCGCCGCCGCGCAGGCGCAGCTCGACCACCCGGTCGCTCTTGATCTCGGCCTGGCGGATGGCATCGACCGACACGCAGCTGATCCGCTCGCCCGTCTCCGCGGCGTCGGCGGCCGCAGGCGGCGTGTCGTCGGGACGATCGGTCGCGGCGGCATCGGGCACCCGGACAATCGGCTGCGCATACCCCTGCGCCACTGCGGGATGCGCCGCCATCATGCCTGCCGACATCGCCAGCAGCAGCAGACCGGGGATCATGCTCCGCGCCGTCATCTCACTCCAACTCGCGCCCGCGCCGTGCCGCCCGGAACCATGACTGGTTGAGGGTGACCCGGCATGAACGAGGAATCAAGGCCCAACCTGTTGATAAAAGTCCTGTTTATCGTCGAGGTCACGGCCGGGACGCCTGCGTCTCTCACGATCAGGCTCTAGCAGCCAACTACTGAATGGGATGTGAATAGACCAGCCCCCCGCGCACGACCAGCCTCGGCGTCACGGCCCGCCCCCCGCGTCACAGCCAGCCCTTGCGCTTGAAATAGACATAGGGAAGCACCGCGGCGGCGACCATCATGATCAGGGCAAAGGGGTATCCCAGCATCCACCTCAGCTCCGGCATATGCTCGAAATTCATGCCGTAGATGGACGCGACCAGCGTCGGCGGCAGGAAGATGACAGCCGCCACCGAGAAAATCTTGATGATGCCGTTCTGCTCCATGTTGATGAGACCCAGCGTCGCGTCCAGCAGCAGACTGATGCGCCCGGTGAGGTAACTCACATGGTCGGTGAGCGCGGCGATATCGCGCCCGATCGATTTCAGCCGGGTGCGGTTTTCCTTGTGCGCGGCATCCGCCTCGATGATCGCCGACAGAAACGCGGTCATGCGGCCGAGGCTGACCAGGCTCTCGCGCGCCTTGGACAGCATGTCGCCCTTGCGGCCGAGCCGCCGCAGCACGTTGCGGAAATCCCGCACCTCGGCGCGGCGGAACCGGCTTTCCTCCTCGAAGATGTTCTGCGCCATGATGTCCAGCGACACGCCGCTCTGCTCCAGCGTGTCGGCGAGCCGGTTGACGACGGCCTCCATCAGCCCCAGCAGCACGGCGACCGAGCCGGAGAAGCGCTGCCCCACCGGCCGGCAGGCCTGCAGCGTGAAGGCCTCGAACGCCCGCACCGGGCTGTAGCGGACGGTGAGCAGGCGCTCGCCCTTGAGAATGAAGGTGACGGGAGTCAGGGCCGGCTTGTCGGCGGAAGCACCGACCAGCAGCGAGACCGTGGCAAAACTGGCGCCATCCTCCTCGTAGAGACGGTTGGAGATTTCGATCTCCGCCATTTCCTCACGGGTGGGCACGGCGAGCCCGGTCGACTGCTCGACCTGCCGCTCCTCCTCGCGGGTGGGTTCGAGCAGATCAACCCACACCGCCCGCTCCACGCCGTCACTGATGGCACCGGGTGACAACTGACCGCTGGAGAGACTGTAGGCGCTCAGCATGGCCGCTCCCCCGGTGTGCCCTACCGCCGGTCCTTGCGCGCGAACGGGTTGTCGCTGCTCTTGAAGGTAATGCGGATCGGCACGCCGGCGAAACCCAGATCGTCGCGCAGCGAATTGACCAGATAGCGGTGGTAACTGTCCGGCAGGTCATCGAGCCGGTTGCCGAACACCACGAACGAGGGCGGACGGATACGCGCCTGGGTGATGTAGCGCAGCTTGATCCGCTTGCCGCCCGGTGCCGGCGGCGGATTGCGCTCCAGCGCCGCCGAGAACCAGCGGTTGAGACCGGCCGTCGACACCCGCTTGCTCCACAGGTCGCGAATCTCGAACGAGGCTTTCAGCAGCAGGTCGAGCCCCTTGCCGGTGGCGCCGGAGCAGGTGATGAGCGGCACGCCCTTGACCTGCGACAGCCCGTCCTCCAGCGCCTTGGCGACACCGCGATAGAGGCTGCCCTGGTCGTCGACCGCGTCCCACTTGTTGAGCGCGATCACCAGCGCCCGGCCTTCCTCCAGCACCTGATCGGCGATCTTGAGATCCTGGGCTTCCAGCCCCAGCGTCGAATCGAGCAGCAGCACCACCACCTCGGCGAAGTCGATGGCCCGCTTGGTATCGGCGGCCGACAGCTTCTCCAGCTTTGTGGTGACCCTGGCGCGCCGGCGCAGACCGGCGGTGTCGATCAGCTTGACCGGCCGGCCCTTCCATTCCCAGGGAATGGCGATGGAATCGCGGGTGATGCCGGCCTCCGGCCCGGTGACCAGGCGGTCCTCGCCGATCAGCCGGTTGACCAGCGTCGACTTGCCGGCGTTGGGCCGCCCGACGATGGCCAGCTGCAACGGCGCCGCCGCCACTTCCTCCGGTGTCGGCTCGGCGGGTGGCGTGTCATCCTCCTCCTCTTCCGGCGGCAGCCCGAGGTGGGCGACCAGCGCCTGATACAGGTCGGCCATGCCCTCGCCATGCTCGGCGGAAATGCCCACCGGCTCGCCCAGCCCGAGTTCATAGGCTTCGTAGAAGCCGGCCTCCGCCGCCTTGCCTTCCGCCTTGTTGGCCAGCAGCACCACGGGCTTCGACTGGCTGCGCAGCCAGGTGGCGAAATGGCGGTCGAGCGGCGTCAGGCCGGCCCGGGCATCGATCACCATCAGCGCCAGATCAGCGCCGGCGAGCGCCGCTTCCGTCTGGGCGCGCATCCGCCCGGCCAGCGATTCGGCGTCGGCCTCCTCCAGCCCCGCCGTGTCGACGATGGTGAATTTCATGTCGAACAGCCGGCCCTGGCCCTCGCGGCGGTCCCGGGTGACCCCCGGCGTGTCGTCGACCAGCGCCAGCCGCTTGCCGACCAGCCGGTTGAACAGGGTCGACTTGCCGACGTTGGGCCGGCCGATGATGACGATGGTGGGCTGTGCGCTGTTGTCCATGGCCCGTGCTTATAGCCTGATCGGCCGGGATGGAAGCAGGGATGCCACCATGGCCGCCGCGAATCAGGCGATCACGGGAAAACAGGCGATCATGCGCCACGCCGGCGGCGCCGGCGGCGGCTCAGCGATAGGCCGCCACATCGCCATCGTCGGTGATGGCATAGAGCGTGTTGCCGGCAATGATCGGCGGCAGGTAGGTGCCGTCGCCGAGCTTTTCCACCGACAGGATGTCGCCGGTGTAGGGCGACAGGGTGGCGACGTAGCCGTTCGACGAGGTCAGCACCAGACGATCGCCGCCCAGCACCGGCCCGGCCCAGCTGACCAGCCCCTTCTTCTTCTTGACATTCTCATAGCGTTGCAGGCGGGCGATCCAGCGGATGCGGCCGTCGCGGCGGGTGAGACACACCACCTCGCTGTCATTGGTGACGATGTAAAGGAAATCACCGGCCACCCATGGCGCATGGACGCCGCCAAGATTGGCCTCCCACACCCGCTCACCGGTCGCCAGTTCCAGCGCCGCCATGCGGCCACCGTGGCCGATGGCGAACACCCGGCCGCGATCGATCACCGGGGCGCCGTCGATGTCCACCAGCGACGACAGCGCATTCAGCCGGCCGGTACGCGACAGCGAATCCTGCCAGGTGACGCGGCCGTTCTCGACCCGCAGGGCGTTGAGCTCACCGGAGGAATAGCCGACCACCAGCGTATCGGCCGACACCGCCGGCGGTGCCGCGCCCAGCAGGCCGGCATTCTCGGCGATACCGGCGGCGTCCCACAGCTCCTTGCCGTCGTCCAGCGACAGCGCGTAAAGCTCGTTGTCCTGGGTCAGCACGAACACCCGGCCCTGGGCGACGGTGGCGCCGCCCCGCAGCGGCAGGGTCTTGTCCACCGACCACAGCACCGCGCCGGTATCGGGATCGAGCGCGGCGACGATACCGTAGCCGGTGGTGGCCACCAGCTTGCCGTCGCCGTAGGACACGCCGCCGCCGAACGCCAGCGACTTGCCCTCCTTCTTCTTGCTGAACTGGCGGGTCCAGAGCTTCTGGCCGGTGCGCGCATCCAGCGCCACCACCCGCGCCTGGGTGTCGATGGCGAACAGCTTGCCGTCGGCAACGACCGGGGTCGCCACCAGCTGGGCGGTCTTGCTGGAGCCGTCACCGATGGACGCCCGCCAGGCACGTGACAGTCGCGCCGGCAGCGCCAGATGGTGCATCGCCTTGCCCGGCGCGCCGCCGGGCTGGGCCCAGTCAGCATTCTCGTAGGGCGCCGGCAGCGTCACCTTGAGGTCGGCGATCATCGGATCGGGGTCGATCTGCTGCTCGAACGCCAGCACCGGAATGCGCTCGCCACGCACCGGAGTCTTGTCCTGCTTGTTGCCCGAACAGCCCGCCAGCAGCACCAGACCCATGAGGGCGACGATACGAACGCGGGTCATCATTTGGTCTCCGGTTGGGGCGCGGCCGGCGCGGCGGCCGCGTCATCGGACGCGGCGGCGGTGGCGGTGTCGGCCTCCGGCAGCATCGAGGTCATCTGGGCGGCGCGCGCCCGCAGGCTGGGCGCCACGTCCTTGTTGCCGGCGATCGCCTCGAACAGCGGCCGCGCCAGCTCCGGCTGGTTGTTCTTGAGGTAGGTCGCGGCCAGCAGCTCGCCGGCCGGGCCGAACCACGGCGCGCCATCCTGGGCCAGCGGCTTGAGCCTGGCGATCGCCTGCTCGGCGGTCAGCGAATCATAGGTCAGCTGGATGACCCGCAGCGACGCCAGCTGCCGAAACGGCGGCTCGATTCCCTTGTCGTCCGCCAGCGCCTGGAAGGCCTTGGCGGCCTCTTCCCGCTTGCCGACGCCAATCAGCTGCGCCGCCTCGGCGAAGCGGGCCAGTGTCGCCACGCCGTCGGAGCCATCGCTGGCCAGACTGCGCAACTCGGGCAGCGCCTTGTCGGCATCGCCTGCTTCCAGCTGGGCAAGTGCCGCCGCCAGCCGGTCCGACTGCTTGTCATGCTGCTCGGCCCGCCATTCGCGCCAGTACAGGAAACCCGCCAGCGCCACCAGCAGCAGGCCGATGACCACCAGCAGGGACCGGCCGTAGCGGCTCCAGATCGACGCCAGCTGATCGCGGCGCAGTTCCTCGTCGACTTCGCGTAAAAAGGCTTCGCCCTGGTCTTCGGTGGCCACGCTGGTCCCTTCGGGTAGTGGAATTGCCGGCGGAGATTAGCGGCTTGGGCTATCGGCGCAAGCGATTAGGCGGGCAACTGGTACAGGTTGTCGGCTCCGGGGAACGACCGGTCGCGCACCGCGTCGGCATAGGCGCGCGCCGCGGCGTCGAGCTGTTCGGCGAGGTTGTAGAACCGGCGGACAAAGCGCGGCGTGCGGTCGAACAGGCCCAGCATGTCCTCGGTCACCAGCACCTGGCCGTCGCAGGCGGCCGAGGCGCCGATGCCAATGGTGACAGTGGACACGCTGCCGGTGATCTCGATGGCCAGCGGCTCGACCACGCCCTCGACCACCATGGCGAAGGCGCCGGCCGCCGAGATGGCGCGGGCGTCCGCCAGAATCTTCGCCCGCTCCTCCTCCGACTTGCCGCGCGCGCCATAGCCGCCCAGCGCGTTGACCGCCTGCGGGGTGAGCCCGATGTGGCCGACCACCGGGATGCCGCGCTCGACCAGGAAGCGCACGGTGGGCGCCATCGCCTCGCCGCCTTCCATCTTGACGCCGGCGGCGCCGGTTTCCTTCATCACCCGCGCCGCGTTGGCGAACGCGATCTCCGGCCCGGCCTCGTAGCTGCCGAACGGCATGTCGACGATGACCACCGCATGGTAGGAGCCACGCACCACCGCCGCGCCGTGGGCGATCATCATGTCGAGGCTGACCGGCACCGTGCTGTCGAGGCCGTAGATCACCTGGCCGAGGCTGTCGCCCACCAGCAGCATGTCGCAATGCGGGTCGAGCAGCTGGGCGTAGCGGGCGGTGTAGGCGGTGAGCATCACCACCGGTTCGCCACCCTTGCGGCGGGCGATGCCCGGCACGGTGAGCCGGCGCACCGGCGTCGGCGTCGGATGGGCACGGCTGGTGGCGGTATCGAGCGTATAGGTGGTGGACATGGGTCACCCTCCCCGGTTTGGATCGTCCGTGATCTCTCTCGCCTGCTGCGATAGCGAAGAAGCGGCCGCGAGGCCAGCCCCTGGCGATCAGCGCACCGGCTGGGCGAGACTGGCGGTGCGGCTCTGGAACAGCCGCCAGAACAGCGACGACACCAGCCGGAACAGCCAGCCGTTGGGGCTGAGGTCGGCGGCGCGCAGGATCATCCGCACCGCGTTGTCGGTGTGGCGGCGACGGTAGAGCCGCATGGCCCGGCGCTGATACTCGCGGCCATAGTCGACCGCGCGGAAATCCGCCTCCGGCTGCCGTTGCAGCACATTGGCGGCGAAATAGGCATAGCCCAGCTCGTCGTCCTCGGCCTCCTGCACGCGCCCGAGCGCGATCTTCAGCCGCGTCAGCACCGACAGCCGCTGACGCTGCTGGTAGCGGCGGCCATGCCGGGCGAACAGCTGGTAGTGCGCGAACTCATCCGAGGCGATGCGGCCGGCCACCGCCTTGAGCACCGGTTCGTCGGTGGCGTCGCGGATGGCGGAATAGAAGGAGGAGGTGCCGGTCTCGACGATCTGGCGGGCGATCAGTTCGCCGGCCAGCGAGCCGCGCACCGACTGGGTGGTTTGCAGGTCCAGCCGGTAACCGGCGCGGAAATCCGCCAGCGCCCGCGCGAAGGAGAAACCGGGGTCGGCGAGCTCGGCCCAGCGGCCGAGCGCCGCGCCATGCTGCTCTTCCTCGACACCCCACACCTCGGCGGCGGCGACGAACTCGGCGTCGGCGGCGAACACGTTGCGCAGGTAGGTGACGTAGTCGGCGGCATTGGCCTCGACCAGGGCCGCCGTCTTGATCACGGTCAGCAGGTCCGGGTCGACGCGGCTGGCGTCGAAGCACTGCCAGGGTATGTCATCGAGCGTCCACTGGGTCATGGCCGGACCTTATGAACGATGACGCTTTTTTGACAAGGGGTCGCGATGACCGGGGGTCGCGATGACGGGTGCGCCGTCAGGCGCCCCGCCACGCCCGATCAATGGCGGACCGCCCCCAGCTTGGCTTCCAGCAGCGCCGCCGCCTTTTCAGCGTGGTCGCGCTCGGCGGCGTTCTTGGCGAGCTTGATGTCCTCGCGGGCATTGGCCAGTTCCCTGGCCACCGCCTCGGCGTCGATCTCGGCAACCGGAATCGCCTGCTCGGCGAGAATGGTCAGACCCTTGTCGTTGACCTCGGCGAACCCGCCGTTGATGAACACCCGCTGCGGTGCCGCGCCGCCGCCGGCGTGGATGCCGATGACGCCGGCGCGGATGGTCGACATGAACGGCGCGTGGCCGGCGAGCACGCCGAAATCGCCATCCTCGCCCGGCACCACCACCATCTCGACCTCGGCCGAGTTCAGCAGACGCTCGGGCGAAACCAGTTCGAAGTGGAGCTTGTCAGCCATCGCTCTTATCCTGTCTTGCACCGTCGATCAGCGTATCGAACGCTTGGGTTGCCGCGTCGAACTTGTCGCGGCAACCCGGATTGCAAAAGCCCACGACGCGACCCCGGTAGCGCGTCAACGAGTCGGCCTGAACCGGTTTGCCCGACCAGGGGCAGGTCTCGTTGACGCAATCCGCGAGCCGCGGCCCGGTCATTACGCCGCGTCGGCCGCCAGCTTCTGGGCCTTGGCCACCGCTTCCTCGATGTTGCCGACCATGTAGAAGGCGGCTTCCGGCAGATGGTCATATTCGCCGGCGACGATCGCCTTGAAGCCCTTGATCGAGTCCTCAAGGCTGACGAACTTGCCCGGCGAGCCGGTGAACACTTCCGCCACGTGGAACGGCTGGCTGAGGAAGCGCTGGATCTTGCGGGCGCGGGCGACCGTCAGCTTGTCCTCTTCCGACAGTTCGTCCATGCCGAGAATGGCGATGATGTCCTGCAGCGACTTGTACTTCTGCAGCACCGCCTGCACCGAACGGGCGACCTCGTAGTGCTCCTCGCCGACGACGCGCGGATCGAGCACGCGGCTGGTGGAGTCCAGCGGGTCGACCGCCGGGAAGATGCCCAGCTCGGCGATCGAGCGGTTGAGCACGGTGGTGGCGTCCAAGTGGCTGAACGAGGTGGCCGGGGCCGGGTCGGTCAGGTCGTCCGCCGGCACGTAGATCGCCTGCACCGAGGTGATCGAGCCCTTGGTGGTGGAGGTGATGCGCTCCTGCAGGGCGCCCATGTCGGTGGCCAGCGTCGGCTGGTAACCCACCGCCGAGGGGATGCGGCCCAGCAGCGCCGACACTTCCGAACCGGCCTGGGTGAAGCGGAAGATGTTGTCGATGAAGAACAGCACGTCCTGGCCTTCCTGGTCGCGGAAATATTCCGCGACAGTGAGGCCGGTCAGCGCGACGCGGGCGCGGGCGCCCGGCGGCTCGTTCATCTGGCCATAGACCAGCGCCACCTTGGAGCCGTCGCCTTCGAGGTCGATGACCTTCGATTCGATCATTTCGTGATAGAGGTCGTTGCCCTCGCGGGTGCGCTCGCCGACGCCGGCGAACACCGAATAGCCGCCGTGACCCTTGGCGATGTTGTTGATCAGCTCCATGATCGTCACGGTCTTGCCGACGCCGGCGCCGCCGAACAGGCCGATCTTGCCGCCCTTGGCATAGGGCGCCAGCAGGTCGATGACCTTGATGCCGGTGACGAGAATCTGCGCCTCGGTCGACTGGTCGACATAGGCCGGGGCCTCGGCGTGGATCGGCGCGCGACGCTCGGTCGGGATCGGGCCACGCTCGTCGATCGGCTCACCGATGACGTTCATGATGCGGCCCAGCGTCTCCGGGCCGACCGGCACGGCGATCTGGCTGCCGGTGTCGGTGACTTCCTGACCACGCACACAGCCGTCGGTCGAGTCCATGGCGATGGTGCGCACGGTGTTCTCGCCCAGGTGCTGCGCCACTTCGAGCACCAGCCGGCGGCCCTCCACCGAGGTCTCCAGCGCGTTCAGAATCGCCGGCAGGCCGTCGGTGAACTGCACGTCCACGACCGCGCCGATCACCTGCGTGATGCGTCCGATGTTCTTGGTCGCCATGGGTCTATCCTTCCTGGTGCAACCTTCAGAGCGCCTCAGCGCCCGAAATGATTTCAATCAGTTCCTTGGTGATCACGGCCTGGCGCTGGCGGTTGTAGGTCAGCGTCAGCTTGTTGATCATGTCACCGGCATTGCGGGTGGCGTTGTCCATCGCCGTCATCCGCGAGCCCTGTTCGGACGCCGCGTTCTCCAGCAGCGCCCGGAACATCTGCACCGCGATGTTGCGCGGCAGCAGGGTTTCGAGAATGGCGTTCTCGCTCGGCTCGTACTCGACGACGCTGCCGCCGGCACCCGCCGCGTCGGCCTCGGCGAGCGGCGCCGGGATCAGCTGCTGGCCGGTGGTGATCTGCACCAGCGCCGACTGGAACTTGGCGAAGAACAGCCAGGCGACGTCGAATTCGCCGGCATTGAACATGGCGATCACCCGCTCGGCGATCGGCTGTGCGTCGGCGAAGGCGAGGCGTCGCACATGGCTGAGATCGATGGTGTCGATCACGGCGTCGCCATAGAGGCGGCGCAGCACGGCGCGCCCCTTCTTGCCGACGCACAGGATCTTGACCGTCTTGCCCTGACGGATGAGCGAGTCGATCTTGGCGCGGGCGCCGCGCACGATGTTGGTATTGAAGCCACCGCACAGACCGCGCTCGGAGGTGGCGACCACCACCAGATGCACGTCGTCCTTGCCGGTGCCCACCAGCAGCCGCGGCGCCGAGGCGCCCCGGTCGGCCTTGGCGGACAGGCTGGTCAGCACCGACGCCATGCGCTCGGCATAGGGCCGCGCGGCTTCCGCCGCCTCCTGCGCACGACGCAGCTTGGCGGCGGCGACCATCTTCATCGCCTTTGTGATCTTCTGCGTGTTCTTCACGCTTCCGATCCGGGTCTTCAAACTCTTGAGGCTCGGCATCCCGGGCTACTCCGCTCCTGGGCTATCGATGTCAGGCGAACGTCTTGGCGAACGCGCCCAGGATTTCCTTGAGTTTGTCGATGGTGGCCGGCGACAGGTCCTTCTCGGCGCGGATGGTGGCCAGCACGTCGGCGTGCTTGGACTTCATCTCGGCCAGGAACGCCTTTTCGAACCGCACCACGTCCTTGGTGGCGATGCCGTCGAGGAAGCCGTTGACGCCGGCGAAGATCGACACCGTCTGTTCCTCGAAGCCCATCGGCTGATACTGCGCCTGCTTCAGCAGCTCCGTCAGACGGGCACCGCGGTTGAGCAGTTTCTGGGTCGCGGCGTCGAGGTCCGAGCCGAACTGGGCGAAGGCGGCCATTTCGCGGTACTGGGCGAGCTCCAGCTTGATCGAGCCGGCGACCTTCTTCATCGCCTTGGTCTGGGCGGCCGAGCCGACGCGCGACACCGACAGACCGACGTTGATGGCCGGACGGATGCCCTGGTAGAACAGCTCGGTTTCCAGGAAGATCTGGCCGTCGGTGATCGAGATCACGTTGGTCGGAATGTAGGCCGACACGTCACCGGCCTGGGTCTCGATGACCGGCAGCGCGGTCAGCGACCCGGCGCCGTTGGCGTCGTTGAGCTTCGCGGCGCGCTCCAGCAGGCGGCTGTGCAGGTAGAACACGTCGCCCGGATAGGCCTCACGGCCCGGCGGACGGCGCAGCAGCAGCGACATCTGGCGGTAGGCGACGGCCTGCTTGGAGAGATCGTCATAGACGATCACGGCATGCATGGCGTTGTCGCGGAAATACTCGCCCATCGCGGCACCGGTGTAAGGCGCCAGGAACTGCATCGGCGCCGGCTCGGAAGCGGTGGCGGCGACGACGATGGAGTATTCCATCGCGCCCTGCTCTTCCAGCGAGCGGACGATCTGGGCGACGGTCGAGCGCTTCTGGCCGACCGCGACGTAGATGCAGAACAGCTTGTCGTTGTCCGACTTGGCGTTCTTGTTGGTCTCGCGCTGGTTGATGAAGGTGTCGATGGCGACGGCGGTCTTGCCGGTCTGGCGGTCGCCGATGATCAGCTCGCGCTGGCCACGACCCACCGGCACCAGGGCATCAAGCGCCTTCAGGCCGGTCTGCATCGGCTCATGCACCGACTTGCGCGGGATGATGCCCGGCGCCTTGACCTCGACGCGGCGACGCTCGGTCGCCTCGATCGGGCCCTTGCCGTCGATCGGGTTGCCCAGACCGTCGACCACGCGACCCAGCAGGCCCTTGCCCACCGGCACGTCGACGATGGTGCCGGTCCGCTTGACGACGTCACCTTCCTTGATCGACTTGTCCTCGCCGAAGATCACGATACCGACGTTGTCGGTTTCGAGGTTCAGCGCCATGCCCTGGATGCCGCCGGGGAACTCGACCATTTCGCCCGCCTGGACGTTGTCGAGACCGTAGACGCGGGCGATACCGTCGCCCACCGACAGCACCTGGCCGACTTCCGAGACCTGGGCCTCGGCGCCGAAGTTGGCGATCTGGTCCTTGATGACCTTCGAGATTTCCGCTGCACGGATCTCCATGACTTACCCTTTCATGGCGAGGGAGAGAGTGTCGAGTTTGGTCTTGAGCGAGCTGTCGATCATCTTCGAGCCCATCTTGACGATGAGGCCGCCGAGGATCGACGGATCGACCTTGAGGTTGACCGCGACATCGCGGCCAAGACCGGCTTTCAGTTTCGCCTTCAGCGCTTCGAGCTGATCGGCGGAAAGAGCGTGCGCCGCCACCACGTCGGCCGTCGATTCGCCCTTGTGGGCGGCGACCAGACGGTTGAAGGCGGCAATGATGTCACCCAGCGCGGCCAGGCGGCGATTCGCCGCCAGCACGCCGAGGAAATTGGTGGTGGTGGCATCCAGGCCCAGCGCGCCGGCAACGGCGGCCACGGCCTTGGCGGCAGCGGCCCGGCCGACCAGCGGATTGGTGGTGAGATTGGCGAAATCACCGCCCTGGGCCAGCGCGTCGGCAACCGTCTTCAGGCTGGCCGCCACCGCGTCGAGGGCTTTGGACTCCTGTGCCAGGTCGAACAGCGCGGTGGCATAGCGACCAGCCAGTCCGGGAACGTTCATCTGAGCGTCGGCCACGAGGTGCCCCTTGCAAAGAACATGACATCAGCGATCGCGCAGGCCGGGGGTCGGCGCGAGCGGGTGCCTGCTAGCACGCGGGGTGGGGTGTGGCAAGGCGGCAAAGGGGATCAAATGCAGGTGCGGCGTTTGATGCCAATCACATGAAACTGTAGGGGTCGACATCAACGCCCAGACGAACGCTCGCGGGCCGCGCCACCGCCGCCAGCCAGCGCCGCAGCAGCGGCTGCACGGCGACGCCGCGCGGCGCCCGCAGCAGCAGCCGCATGCGGTGACGGCCGCGCAGCAGCGCCATCGGCGCCGGCACCGGCCCCAGCACCGAGACGCCCTCGGCACGCGGCGCCGACCGCGCCAGCGATTCGGCCACCGCCCGCACCGCCGGCTGGTCGGTGCCCGAGACAATCAACGCCGCCAGCCGGCCGAACGGCGGCATGTGATGGCGTTCGCGCGCCTCGGCTTCCGCCCGGTAGAAGCCCTCGATGTCGTGGCGCACCAGTGCCCGCAGCACCGGCGCGTCGGGCTGGTAGGTCTGCAGCAGCACCCGGCCCGGCTTGTCGGCCCGGCCGGCCCGCCCGGCGACCTGGGTGATCTGCTGGAAGGTCCGCTCCGCCGCCCGCAGGTCACCGCCGGCCAGTCCGAGGTCGGCGTCGACCACGCCGACCAGCGTCAGGTTGGGGAAGTGGTAGCCCTTGGCGATGATCTGGGTGCCCACCAGCACGTCGACCAGCCCGGCCTCGACGTCTGCCACCAGTGCGGCCACCCGCGCCGGCGTCGACAGCGTGTCGGAGGTCACCACCGCCACCCGCGCTTCGGGCAGCAGGCGAACCACTTCCTCAGCCACCCGCTCGACGCCGGGGCCGCAGGCCACCAGCGAATCCTCGCTGCCGCAGGCCGGGCAGGCGGTGGGCAGCGGCGTGCTGAAGCCGCAGTGGTGGCAATGCAGCCTGCCGGTCAGCCGGTGCTCCACCAGCCAGGCCGAACAGGTGGGGCAGGTGATGCGCTCGCCGCAGGTGCGGCACAGCGTCAGCGGCGCATAGCCACGCCGGTTGAGGAACATCAGCGCCTGCTCGCCGCGCGCCACCGTGGTCGCCACCGCCCCCGCCAGCGGCTCGGCGAGCCAGCGGCCGCGTGGCGGCGGGCTGGTCCGCATGTCGATGGCGGCGATGACCGGCAGGCTGGCGCCACCGAAGCGGGCCGGCAGCCGCAGATGGCGGTACTTGCCCGATTCGGCGTTGAGCCGGGTCTCCAGACTCGGGGTCGCCGAGGCCAGCACCACCGGGCAGTCCCGATAGCGGGCACGCACCACCGCGACGTCGCGCGCCTGGTAGAGCACGCCATCCTCCTGCTTGAAGCTGGTCTCGTGCTCCTCGTCGACGATGATGACGCGCAGGCCCGGCAGCGGCAGGAACAGCGCCGAACGCGCGCCCACCACCACCCGCGCCTGGCCACTGGCCAGCGCCCGCCACGCACGCCGCCGCTCGGCCTGCGACAGTTCGGAATGCCAGACCACCGGCGCGCAGCCGAAGCGGGCGGCGAAGCGGGTCAGCCACGGCGCGGTGAGCGCGATCTCCGGCACCAGCACCAGCGCCTGGCCACCGTCGCGCAGGGCCTCGGCGATCGCCTCGAAATAGACCTCGGTCTTGCCCGAGCCGGTGACGCCTTCCAGCAGCAGCGGCTGGAACCGCGCCTCCGCGACCGCCGCGCGCAGCACCGCCGCCACCTCGGCCTGGCCGTCGCTGAGATGGGGCGGGGCGTGATCGGGCGCCGGCAGCGGCAGCGGCGGCAGCACCACCTCGACCGCCACCAGCGCGCCGCAGCCAATCAGGGTGCGCAGCATCGAGTCGCCGACGCCGCTGGCCGCCGCGAGTTCGCGGACACTGCCCTGGTGACCGGCCAGCCGGTCGAGCGCCTGGCGGCGTTTGGGCGTCAGCCCGTCCGGCGGCACCGGTGCTGGACGATAGACCCTGAGCGTCTTCTCGTCCTCCAGCGCTTCCGGCACGCTGAGGCTCATGCGCAGCACGGCGCCGGTGGCGGCAAGATAATAGCGCGCCGTCCAGTCGATCAGCTGGCGCAGCGGCGGGTCGAGCGGCGGACTGGCGAGCTTCCCGGCGACCGGCCGCAGCCGGGCATCGGCCACCCGGGCGGCGTCCCCCGCGTCATCCCACACCACGCCGGTGACCCGGCGCGGCCCCAATGGCACCCGCACCACATCGCCGGCGGCCAGCGTCAGGCCCTCCGGCACGGCGTAATCATAAGGCCCGTGCGGAGCGCTGGTGAGCAGGACGGAGACCCGGGCGCGCGACATGGCCCCGTGTCTATCGCGCGGACAGCAAAAGCAACAGAGGCCGATTGGCCCGCCCGTGCCCTCAGGGCACGGTCTGAAGCGGCAGGGGCCATTTGGCCGCCCGTGCCCTCGGGGCACGGTCTAAAAAAGAAACAGGGGCCATTTGGCCGCCCGTGCCCCCGGGGCACGGTCTGAAGCGGCAGGGGCCATTTGGCCGCCCGTGCCCTCGGGGCACGGTCTAAAAAGAAACAGGGGCCATTTGGCCCCTGTCTCCACACCCTCGGGAAAAGGCGTGTCCAGTTCCGGCGACGAGCGCCGGAGCGTGCTTACTTGCGACGGCGACGGGCCGCCAGGCCGAGACCGGCCAGACCGGCGCCCAGCAGGCCCAGCGACGCCGGCTCCGGCACCGTGGTGTTGCCCTCACGCACCGAGACTTCCAGCGTGTAGCTGAAGAAGGTCAGCGCGTCGGCACCAACGGTGTCGGCGACGTACAGCGACCAGGTGCCCAGGGCGTTCTCGCCACCGAAGGCCGACAGGCTGCCGGCCGGCTGATAGTCGCCCGACATCGGCAGGCTGCCCAGCAGGTTGGCGGCCTGGTCGTCGAAGGTGATGGTGAACACGTCGCCGGTGGAGCCCGTCTGGAACAGATCGGCGGTGATGAGGTTGACGGTGGTACCGTCCGGCGAGGTCAGCGAGAACACGATCTCGTTGAAGTACGGCGTGCCGCCGGCGCTGCATCCTTGCTGGGTCGCCGCGCCACCATCGCACTTGGCGAAGTTGATGGTGATGTTGACGTCCTGGATCGTGCCCGCACCCAGCGTCACCTCGCGGGTGCCGGACGAGGCGTCGAACACGCCATAGTCCGAGTTGGTGGCAGTGAGAACAGCGGCACCGGCGGTGGTGGCGAACGGCACCAGGCTGAGCAGGGACGCGGCAAGCAACTTCTTCATGATCGTCTCCGGGATATTGCAGGGGCAAAGATTGACCCTTGCAACGCAATCGACGTGCCAACTCACTGCAATCAGCAAATGACTTGGCGTTCGTCACGTTCCCGCAACATATCCAACTGGATAAATGTAAAGAATCCCGACTCCATCGTCAGACTCCCGGGCACACCCGCACTGGCGGATTTCCCGCCGCGCGAGGCCGGACGATCCATGCTATTGGTGGAAGCCGCCGGGCTTGCTATGGACGCGGCCTGCAACGCATTCGAGGATTCCACCGCATGAAGTTTTTTGTCGATACCGCCGACGTCGGCCAGATCCGCGAACTGGCGGCCACCGGCCTGCTGGACGGCGTGACCACCAACCCGACGCTGATCGCCAGGTCGGGCCGCAACTTTCTCGACGTCATCGCCGAGATCTGCGCCATCGTCCCCGGCCCGGTGTCGGCCGAGGTGGTCGCCACCGAGCATGAGGCGATGGTGGCGGAGGCGGAAAAGCTGACGCCGATCGCGCCCAACATCACCATCAAGGTGCCGCTGACGCTCGACGGCCTGAAGACCTGCAAGGTGCTGACGGACCGGGGCATCATGGTCAACGTCACGCTGTGCTTCACGGCCAACCAGGCGCTGCTCGCCGCCAAGGCCGGCGCCACCTTCATCTCGCCGTTCGTCGGCCGGCACGACGACGTGTCGTGGGACGGCATGGACCTGATCGAGGACATCAAGACCATCTACGACAACTACAACTTCGAGACCGAGATTCTGGTGGCCAGCGTCCGCCACCCGATCCATGTGCTGCAGGCGGCCAAGATCGGCGCCGATGTGGTCACCGTACCGCCCGACGTCATCAAGAAACTGTTCAACCACCCGCTGACCGACAAGGGCCTGGAGTCCTTCCTCGCCGACTGGGCGAAAACCGGTCAGAGTATCGTCTGAGCCCCGACGGCCTGCCGATGAGCGCGTCCGATCCTTCCAAGGTGGTCGATTTCCAGACCGAGGCCATCGGCCGGCTGCGGGCCCGGGTCGACGCGCTGGGCGAGGCCAACGCGGTGCTGCTGGCCTATGCCCGCGGCCACGCCGGCGCCGCGGCGCAGATCCACGCCGCCTGCCTGGCGGCGATGGACGCCCAGAGCCTGGAGCATCTGGTGCATGTCGTCACCCAGGACTGGGTCGACATTCTGGGCCTCGACGCGGTGGCGGTGGCACTGGAAACCAGCGCGCAAGCGGTGCGGATGGGACCGACGGGCCTGCAGTTCCTGGCGCCCGGCGCGCTGGCGACCTGGCTGGACGGCGTGAAGGACGTGCGCCTGGAGGCCACGCCGGAACACACCGGCCGCGAAGGCACCAGCATGTTCGGGCCGGCGGCGACGCTGATCCGTTCCCAGGCGCTGATCCGGCTGCCGCTGACCCCCCCCCTGCCGCGCGGCGTGCTGGCACTGGGCTCGCGCATCGAACACAGCTTCGAGGGCGTGCACGGCACCGAACTGCTGACCTTTCTCGGCGCCGTCACCGCCCGCTGCATCAGCCGATGGCTGACCACCCAGCCCTGACCGGCCTGGCCGCGTGCCATCCGGCGGACGCCCTGGTCCAGCGCTGGCTGGCGGCGCTTGCCCACGAGCGCCGCGCCTCCGTGCACACCGTGGACGCCTATGGCCGGGTGACACGCCAGTTCCTCACCTTCCTCGGCCAGCACTGGGGACGTCCGGTCGGGCCCGATGATCTGGCCACCGTATCGCTGACCGACCTGCGCGCCTTTCTCGCCGCCCGGCGCGGCGACGGTGCGGCGACGGCCTCGATCGCCCAGGCCGGCTCGGCCCTGAAATCATGGTATCGCTGGCTGGCCCGCGCCGCCGGCATCCGCAACCCCGCCGTGGCGGCGCTGCGCCCGCCGCGCACCCCCAGACGCCTGCCCCGGCCGCTGGCGCCCGCCGACGCCGAGGCGGTCGCCGCCGCCGCCGACCAGCCGGAGGCCGAACCCTGGGTCGGCGCCCGGGATACCGCCGTGCTGCTGCTGCTTTACGGCTGTGGCCTGCGCATCAGCGAGGCGCTGGGCCTGACACGATCGCAGGCGCCACTGCCGGCGATGGTGACGGTGCTCGGCAAACGCCGCAAGGAACGCCGGGTGCCGGTGCTGCCCGTCGTCGCCGCCGCCGTCGACGCCTATCTCGCGCTGTGCCCCTACCCGCTGGCTGCCGACGGCCCGCTGTTCATCGGCGTGCGCGGCAAACCGCTGGGGCCGCGCGCCGTGCAGGCGGCGATGCAGCGCGCGCGGATCGCGCTCGCTCTGCCGGACAGCGCGACGCCGCACGCCCTGCGCCACAGCTTCGCCACCCACCTGCTGGCGCGCGGCGCCGACCTGCGGGCGATCCAGGAACTGCTCGGGCACGCCAGCCTGTCCTCGACGCAGATCTACACCGATGTCGATGCCGCCCGGCTGCTCGATGTCTACCGTCACGCCCACCCGCGCGCGTGAAGCGCCCCCGGGGCATCGGACGCCGGTAACGGACCGTCAGGCGCTTGCCGGACCGGCCAGCGTCTCGCGAATCCTCGCCGCGAGGTCGCGTTTGCGAAACGGCTTCTGCAACAGATGCACGCCATCGGCGATGCGGCCGTTCTCGATGATGGCGTTCTCGGTATAACCAGACATGTAGAGCACCTTGAGGCCGGGGTGCGACGCCTGGGCCTCCTCGGCGAGCTGACGGCCGTTCTTGCCCCCCTTGAGCACCACGTCGGTGAGCAGCAGGTCGACATCCAGCCCGCCGTCGAGCACCGCCAGCGCCTGGGCGGCGTCGGTCGCCTCGGTCACCGCATAGCCCAGGGCGCGCGCCATGGTGGAGACCAGCAGCAGCACGTCGGGGTCATCCTCCACCACCAGCAGGGACTCGCCGGCCGCCGCAGGCGCCTCCTCCGGCATCGTCACCTCCGGCGCATCCCCGTCACGGTTGCCACGGGGCAGGTACAGCCGGACGGTCGTGCCCTCGCCCGGCGCGCTGTCGATTTCCGCCAGACCGCCGGACTGGCTGGCAAAGCCGTAGACCATGCTGAGACCAAGCCCCGAGCCCAGCCCGCCGCTCTTGGTGGTGAAGAACGGCTCGAACGCCCGTGCCGCGACGTCCGCCGTCATGCCGGCGCCGGTGTCGGACACCGACAGCACGACAAACGGCCGCGCCGCGCCACCGCCCTCGCCCGGCCGTTCGGCATGAGCGGTCCGGATGGTGATCGCGCCACCCGACGGCATGGCATCGCGGGCGTTGACCACAAGATTGAGCAGCGCGTTCTGCAGCTGCCCGGAATCGACATGGCAGGGCCATAGCGGGTCCGCGAGATCGAGGTCGAGGCTGACGTTCTCGGGCAGCACACCCTGCACCAGCACCGCCATGTCGCGGATCAGGTGGTTGAGGTCGAGCTGGCTGGGCGCCAGCGGCTGCTGACGGGCGAAGGCCAGCAGACTGCGGGTCAGCGTCGCACCGCGCTCGGTGGCATTGATCGCCCGGTGCAGCAGGCCGCGCAGATCGGGGCGATCGCCAAGCTTGGTCTCGATCAGTTCCAGACTGCCGGTCATCACCGCCAGCAGGTTGTTGAAATCGTGCGCCACGCCGCCGGTCAGCTTGCCGAGCGCGTCGAGCCGCTGGGCATGGCGCAGCTGTTCCTCGGTGGCGCGGCGCTCGGTGATGTCGGTCAGCAGCGAATAGACTCCCCGAACCCGGCCCTCATCATCCCGGTCGACGATGCGATGGAGATCGCAGGTCCGGGTGACGCCATCGGGGAAACACTTGGTCCATTCGCCGCGCGAGTTGGCGCCGCCGCTGAGCGTCGCCGACAGATCACGGATCACGTCGGCGAAGGTATCGTCCAGCAGGGCGTCGATCTGCTCGCCGACGATCGCCACCGGCGGGCGGGCCAGCCACGTGGCCCCGGTCTTGTTGACGAAGCGGATGCGCCGGTCGGTGTCGACGTAGGAGATCATCACCGGCAGGTTGTCGGTGATCGCCTGCAGCTGCCGCACACTGGCATCAAGCGAGCGGTTGAGCGCGTGAATCTCGCGCTCCGCCGCCCGCGCGGCGGTGACATCGCGGATGATGAGGGTGAGATAGCGTCGGCCGCCGTCGGTGAACCGGCTGACCGTCGCCAGGCAATCACGGGTGGTGCCGTCCTTGCGATGCAGCACCATCGCGATGTCCTTGATCGGCCGCCGGGCCCTGAGCGCCGCCTCGATCTCGCCGCGGACGACCGGATCGCGCTGAAAGTTGAACGACAGGTAGCGGCCGCCCATCAGCGCGTCGAGCGACCAGCCGGTCAGACAGGCCGCCGCTTCGTTGACCTCGACGATCACCATGTCGCGCTGCCGCAGGATCATCATGAAATCGGCGCTGGACTGGAAGGCGCTGGCGAACTTCTCCCGCACCTGGCGCTCGCGCAGATGCGCCTCGTGCTGTGCCTCCAGCAGCAGATGATGCTCGTGCAGCAACAGGCTCTGGCGCAACAGCGCCAGCGTGAACACCGCCGCCGCGCAGACGTTGACGATCAGGCGCACCGACGGCAGCACACCGGGTGCGACATTGATGACGATGACGGCGATCGACACCCCCAGCACCACCAGCATCGGCAGCAGGCGCACCATCAGGTCGATGCGGTCCTTTTGCGGCGGTCCGCCCGCCGGAGCGAGATGCCAGCGCCACGCCGCCCACCCCAGCGCCAGACTGAGCACGGAATAGGACGCGTTGTACCAGACCCCGAACTCGTGATCGGTCTCCAGCGCCGACAGGTTCCACAGCAGCCACAGCAGGCCGGTCATCAGCAGCGACGCGATCATCGCCAGCCAGCTGTCGTGCAGGCGCGGCCGCACCGCCTGCACCGTGAGCAGGCACATCCAGCCCGCCGTCAGGTAGGCGATCGGGTAGGCGGCGATGACGGCCAGGCCGAACAGGTTGGTGTTGGACTTGAGCGGCAGATACAGCGCCAGGGACACCGCCAGCGCGGTGATCGCCAGCCCGGCGGCGTCGAGCACGATGGAACGGCGCACGGCGCGGCTCACCGACGGCGGCATCGTCTTGACGACGCCAATGGCGACACAAGGCGCCAGCACGAGGAAAAAGGCATCGGTGATGTTGGGGTAGTTGCTCAGCCCGGCGAACTCCAGCGCCACCCAGAGCAGCTGACCGATCTCGTAAAGCACAAGACCGATGAAGAACCACAGGTGCGCCGGGCGCATGCCGGGCGGGGCATCGCGATAGCCAAGCCAGGCCAGCCACGCCGCCACCAGGCTGGCGACATTCCAGTGCAGCGCGTCCAGCACGAACGCCGGGCCATGCACCTCGGCGTTCTGCGGCACCATCAGTTGCAGCACCAGACACACCACCAGGGTGGTGATGCCGATGCCCATCAGTAAAAGGCCCCCGCGCGTCAAAGTCGGTCGCGGCGCGTCCTCAGGTTCCGCCATGCCTGCCTTCCCGTTCCACCCGTCCGACTGTAACAGGTTCACAGCCCAAGGACAGGGGCAAGCCCGCACCCTGCGGCAAGCCATATAAAGACATCTTTATACTTGAATATGTCGCGCAAGCCTGCCATGATCGGGCTTTGCCGTCACGCGGTCGACCGCCGCTTCATGCCCAACAGGGAGTTCCCCCGTGAGCTTCACCGATTACATCGTCAAGGACATCAGCCTCGCCGACTGGGGCCGCAAGGAAATCGCCATCGCCGAGACCGAGATGCCCGGCCTGATGGCGCTGCGGGCCGAATATGGCGCCGCCCAGCCGCTCAGGGGCGCCCGCATCGCCGGCAGCCTGCACATGACCATCCAGACCGCGGTGCTGATCGAGACGCTGAAGGCACTGGGTGCCGACATCCGCTGGGCCTCGTGCAACATCTTCTCGACCCAGGACCAGGCCGCCGCCGCCATCGCCGCCGCCGGCATCCCGGTGTTCGCCTACAAGGGCGAGACGCTGGTGGAATACTGGGACTATGCGCTGAAGATCCTCGAATGGGGTGACGGCGGCACGCCCAACATGATCCTCGACGACGGCGGCGACGCCACCCTGCTGGTGCTGCTCGGCGCGGAAGCCGAGAAAGACCCCGCCAAGATCGCCAGCCCGACGTGCGAGGAAGAGGAAGTGCTCTACGCGCTGATCAAGCGCGTCAACGCCGAGAAGCCGGGCTTCTTCGCCCAGTGCCGGGACAATATCCGCGGCGTCTCGGAGGAGACCACCACCGGCGTGCACCGGCTCTACCAGATGGCCAAGGACGGCCGCCTGCCATTCCCGGCCATCAACGTCAATGACAGCGTCACCAAGTCGAAGTTCGACAATCTCTATGGCTGCCGCGAAAGCCTGGTCGACGGCATCCGCCGCGCCACCGACGTGATGCTGGCCGGCAAGATCGCGCTGGTCGCCGGCTACGGCGACGTCGGCAAGGGCTCGGCCTTCTCGCTGCGCAACGGCGGCGCCCGCGTGCTGGTCACCGAGGTCGACCCCATCTGCGCCCTGCAGGCGGCGATGGAGGGCTTCGAGGTCGTCACCATGGAAGACGCCGCGCCGCGCGCCGACATTTTCGTCACCGCGACGGGTAACGTCGACGTCATCACCGTCGAGCACATGCGAGCGATGAAGGACCGGGCGATCGTCTGCAACATCGGCCACTTCGACAGCGAAATCCAGATCGCCGGCCTGAAGAACCTGAAGTGGCACAACGTCAAGCCGCAGGTCGACGAGGTCGAGTTCCCCGACGGCAAGCGCATCATCGTGCTGGCCGAGGGCCGGCTGGTGAACCTCGGCTGCGCCACCGGCCACCCGAGCTTCGTGATGTCGGCGAGCTTCACCAACCAGACGCTGGCCCAGATCGAGCTGTGGACCAACGCCGGCGCCTACCGGAACAGCGTCTACACCCTGCCCAAGCATCTCGACGAGAAGGTGGCGGCGCTGCATCTGGCCAAGCTGGGCGTCAAGCTGACGACGCTCACCGACAAGCAGTCGGCCTATCTCGGCGTATCGCCCCGGGGTCCGTTCAAGCCCGAGCATTACCGCTACTAGGGCGGATGGCGCGCGCGGCGGCGGTGCGCGGGCGGCCCCGCCCGCGCGCTTCCATCTCCGGCGATCAGGCTCTATGGTGCCCGCCGTGAAACGGGCATCCTGGTCTCTACCCCTGGTCGCGATGACGGCGCTGACAAGCCTGCCGGCCGTGGCGGCGCCGGTCAGCCACTTGATCGTGACCGATCCCTGGCGGCTGTCGGTCGCCGGCATCGTCGCCGCCGCCTGGCTGGCGGTGGCGGTCTGGGCGATCATCCGCGGTGGCCGATCGCGGGTCCGGGCCCGGCTGGCCGAGGACTGGGGGCTGCGGTTGCGCGGCCTGCTTGCCACCACCCCCAACGGCTATCTGATCGTCGGCGCCGGCGACCGCGTCACCTGCTCCGACGCGCTGCGCTCCTGGCTCGCCATCGACCACAAGGTGACCCGGCTCGACGAGCTGAACCAGCAGGACGACAGCGGCCTGCGTCAGGATGACTTCAACCGGCTGGCACTCGACATCGACGCGCTGGCGATGTCGGGCACCACCTTCACCCGCCTGGTCGCCAATGCCCGTGGCGACCGCCTGCTGCTGGCCCAGGGCCGGCTGGCCCCGGCGGAAGTGGCGGGTGAGGCCGGTGTCGTCGTCTGGTTCATCGACGCCACCGACAGCGAGCAGGCGCTGGGCCAGCTCCAGCGCGAGCGCGACCAGCTTGCGCACGACCTGGAAGCCGCCACCGCGATGCTGGAAGCGGCGCCCTTCCCGATCTGGCGGCGCGACGGCGACCTCAAGCTGCGCCACGTCAACACCGCCTACGTCAAGGCGGTGGAGGCCCATGGCGCCGCCGAGGCGGTGGTGCGCGGCATGGAACTGGTCAACAACGCGTTGTCCACCGCGCCGGCCAAGGCTGCCCAGCGGGCCCGCGATCTCGGCGCCAGCCAGATCCGCGAGGAACATGTCATCATCGACGGCAAGCGCCGGACCCTGCAGATCACCGACGTGCCGCTGGGTGACGCCGGCATCGGCGGCTTCGCGCTCGACATCACCGAGGCCGAGGATGTGCGGGCGGAGCTCAACCGTTACGCCCAGGCGCAGAACGCCACCCTCGACCGGCTGTCCTCGGGCGTCGTCATCTTCGCCGCCGACACCAGCCTGACCTTCTACAACAAGGCCTTCGCCACCCTGTTCGGACTCGACACCGCCTGGCTCAATGGCCATCCGGACATGGCCGAGGTGCTGGAGGAGCTGCGCCAGGCCCGCCGCTTGCCGGAGCAGCGCGACTTCCCCGACTGGAAGCGCCGCCATCTCGCCTGGTTCACCGAAGCCTTCGTCGCCCAGGAGGAAACCTGGGTGCTGCCGGACGAGACGGTGCTGCGCGTCATCGCCCAGCCGCACCCGTTCGGCGGCTTGCTGCTGGTGTTCGAGGACCGCACCGAGCAGCTGACGCTGGAAAGCTCGCGCAACACGCTGATCAAGGTGCAGGAGGCTACCCTCAACCACCTGTCGGAAGCGGTGGCGGTGTTCGGCTCCGCCGGTCATCTGCAGCTCTACAACCAGCGTTTCGCCGAGCTGTGGAAGCTGTCGCCGGAGTTTCTCGACGAACAGCCGCACGTGGACGCCTTCGCCGACGTCTCGGCGGCCCGGCTGGAGGATTTCGACGACGCCCGCCGGCTGCGCGAGGGCGTGCTTCAGGCCACCGACGGCCGCCAGGCGCTCTCCGGCCGCCTGCGCCTGCGCGGCGACCGGGTGTTCGACTTCGCCGCCGTGCCGCTGCCTGACGGCAACGCGCTGGTCACCTTCCTCGACGTCACCGCCTCCACCAACATCGAGGAGGCACTGCGCGACCGCAACGAGGCGCTTGAGGCCGCCGACCAGCTCAAGTCGCAGTTCGTCGCCAACATGTCGTACGAACTGCGCACGCCGCTGACATCGATCATCGGCTTCGCGGAAATGCTGGAGCAGGAATATTTCGGCCCGCTCACCGATCGTCAGCGCGAGTATGTGGCGAGCATCCTTACCTCCTCGAACCGCCTGCTGGTGCTGATCAACGACATTCTCGACCTCGCCGTCACCGAGGCCGGCGCGCTGGAGCTCGACATCGGTACCGTCAGCATCGAGCCGATGGTCACCGCGGTCATCGCCATGGTGGAGGAGCAGGCGCGCGGCCGTTCGCTGATCCTCACCTCGCTGGTGGAGCCGGACGCCGGCACCGTCGACGGCGATGAACGCCGGCTGAAGCAGGTGCTCTACAACCTGCTGTCCAACGCCATCCGCTTCACGCCGCCGGGCGGCTCGGTGTCGGTGATCGCCACCGGCGACGATCAGGAGGTGGCGATCGAGGTGCTCGACACCGGCGTCGGCATCCTGGACGAGGAGCAGGACACGGTGTTCGACCGTTTCCGGCGCGGCAGCAACGCCGGCCCGGCCACCGGCGTCGGCCTCGGCCTGTCGCTGGTGCGCCAGTTCGTCACCCTGCATGGCGGCACCGTCGCGCTCAACTCCCGCGTCAACGAAGGCACGCGGGTGGTGGTGCGGCTGCCCCGCCATGTTCCGGTGGCGACGCCGGCGCCCGCCGCATGAGCCGGCACAGCCTCGCCCTGCCCGACCTTGAGGCCGCGCGCCGTTTCGGCGCCGCGCTGGCCCCCGTGCTGGCGGCCGGCGACGTCATCGCGCTGTCGGGCGACCTGGGCGCCGGCAAGACCACGCTGGCGCGCGCCGTGCTGGCGGCGCTGGGGCTCGACGAGGAAGCCCCCAGCCCCACCTTCACCATCGTGCAGACCTACGACGCGCCGCCGCTGCGGCTGCCGGTCTGGCACGTCGACCTCTACCGGCTGGAAACGCCGGAGGACGCGGTGGAACTCGGCCTCGACGAGGCCGCCGGGGACGCCGCCCTGCTGATCGAGTGGCCGGAACGGCTGGGCGACCTCATGCCGCCGGACCGGCTGTGGCTGACGCTGACACCGACGGTCGATGGCGGACGGCGCTTGACAGTCGATGCGCCGGGCGCTTGGGACAAACGCCTTGCTTCCCTGTTTCCTGTTGCCGAGTAACCCCGCCATGCCGCTGCCCGCCAACGTTGCCTCCTTCCTCGCCGCCTACGACTGGCACGGCGCCGCCATGGTGCCGCTGGCCGGCGATGCCTCGCACCGCCGCTACGTGCGCCTGACCCGCGGCGACGAGTCCGCCGTGCTGATGATCGCCCCGCCCGACAAGGAAGCGGTGGAGCCGTTCGTCGCCATCGGCCGTCATCTCGCCACCCTCGGCCTCAGCGTGCCGGCCATCATCGGCGCCGATGTGGACGCCGGGCTGGTGCTGCTGGAAGATCTCGGCGACCGCCTGTTCGCGCAGGCGATCAGCGAGGGCTTCGACGAGGCCGAACTGTACGCCGCCGCCACCGACGTGCTGGCCCGCGTCCACGCCGCGCCGGTGCCCGATCGTCTGCCCGGCGTTGATGTCGAGCACCGGCTGCCGGTGTTCACCGACGAGCGCATGACACGCGAGGTCGACCTGGTGCTGGAGTGGTATCTGCCCACCGTCTCCGGCACGGGCGTGCCCGAGGATGTCGCCGCCGCCTGCCGGGCGGCCTGGGCGGCGGTATGGCCGCTGGCGCGGGCCGGCGAGCCGGTGCTGGTGCAGTTCGACTATCATTCGCCCAACCTGATGTGGCTGCCCGGGCGCGAGGGGCTGCGCCGTGTCGGCGTGCTCGACTTCCAGGATTCGCTGCGGGGGCCGGCGGCCTATGACCTGGTGTCGCTGATCCAGGATCCCCGCCGCGACGTGCCGGCGGCGTTCGAAGCGAAACTGATGGACCGCTACCTCGCCGCCCGGCCGACGCTCGACCGCGATGCCTTCGTCACCAGCTATGCCGTGCTGGGCGCCCAGCGCGCCGCCCGCATTCTCGGCGTGTTCGTCCGGCTGTGGCAGCGCGACGGCAAGCCGGGCTATCTGCGCCACCAGCCGCGCGTCTGGTCGCTGCTGGAACGCAACCTGCACCACCCGGCGCTGGCGCCGGTGAAGGCATGGTTCGACACCCACCTGCCGGCGCCCCAGCGCGCCGCCCGCTGGAACGACCCGGCATGAGCGCCGGCGGTCATCGCGCCACCGCGCCCCGGCTGGTCCGCCCGGCCATCGAGGCCGCGGTGCCACCGGCGGCGATGGTGCTGGCGGCGGGGCTCGGCACGCGGATGCGGCCCGTTACCGACACCTGCCCCAAGCCGCTGGTGCGAGTGGCCGGCAAGACGCTGCTCGACTGGGCGCTCGACCATGTGCGCGCCGCCGGCATCGGCCGCGTCGTCGTCAATGTCCATTACCTCGCCGACCAGGTGGAGGATCACCTGCGCGGCCGCGCCGACGGCGACACCATCCTGATTTCCGACGAGCGCGACCGGCTGCTGGAGACCGGCGGCGGCGTCGCCAAAGCCCTGCCGCTGCTCGACGCGCCGGACTTCTACGTCATCAACGCCGACAATCTGTGGGTCGACGGCCTGCTCGACACGCTGCGCCACATGGCCCGCCTGTGGCAGCCCGACACCATGGACGGGCTGCTGCTGATGGTGCCGCTGGCCCGCGCCGAAGGCTATGACGGGCGTGGCGACTTCCGCATGGACGGGCTGGGCCGGCTGAGCCGCCGGCCGGAAACGAAGGTGGCGCCGTTCGTGTTCAGCGGCGTGCAGATTCTCCGCCGGTCGCTGTTCGACGGCGTGGCGGTGGAACCCTTCTCGCTCAACCGGCTGTACGACAGGGCGATCGGCGGCGGCCGGCTGTACGGCGTGGTACACACCGGCCAGTGGTTCCACGTCGGCACGCCGGAGGCCATCGGCCGCACCGCCGAGCTGATGGCGCATGGCTGAGCGGCACCCCCGCGTCTACACCATCGCGCCCGACGCGGCCTTCGTCGACACGCTGGCGCGCGGCCTGTTCGCCATGGCCGACCACGACCCCACCCGGCTGGCGCGAATGCAGGTGCTGCTGCCCAACCGCCGCTCGGTGCGGGCGATGACGGACGCGCTGGTGCGCCAGTCCGGCGCGCGCGCCACCCTGATGCCGCGGCTGATCGCCATCGGTGACGTCGACGAGGACGAGGCGCTGGGCAGCTTCCTTGATGGCCTGGATGCCGACGACGCCCTGCCGCCGGCCATCGGCCCGGTGGAACGGCTGCTGGAGCTGGCCAGGCTCACCCGCGCTTGGGCGGCCGCGCGCGGCCGTGCCGGCGCCCCGGCGGCGGAAGCCCACCGGCTGGCGGTGGCGCTGGCCCACACCCTTGACCAGCTCATCATCGAGCGGGTGCCGCCGGCCGCCTTGCGCGAGGCGACGCCCGAGGTCCATGCCGAGCACTGGCGCCAGACGCTGGATTTTCTCGCCATCGTGCTCGACGCCTGGCCGCGCCATCTCGCCGAACGCGGGCTGATCGACGCCGCCGAGCGCCGCAACCGGCTGCTCGACCGGCTCGCCCGCCGCTGGCGCGACGCGCCGCCGGCCACGCCGATCATCGCCGCCGGCTCGACCGGCTCCATCCCCGCCACCGCCGAGTTGCTGAAGGTGGTCGCCCGCCTGCCCGAGGGCTGCGTCGTGCTGCCCGGCCTCGACGCCGACCTCGACGACGACGCCTGGGCGGCCATCGACCCGCGCCACCCGCAGCACGGCCTCAAGCTGCTGCTCGACACCCTCGACGTCGGCCGCCACGAAGTGCTGCCCTGGCCCGCCGACGAGCCGGCGACCGGCCGCACCGGCGGCGGCCCGCGCGACGCGCTGATCCGGTTGGCGATGCTGCCACCCAGCCAGACGGCGCGCTGGCAGCGCGCCACGGTGGCGCCCGCCGCGCTCGACGACCTCGCGGTGCTGGAAGCCGCCAATCCGGCCGAGGAAGCCCTGGCGATCGCGCTCGCGCTGCGCCAGGCGCTCGACGACCCCGAGGCCACGGCGGCGCTGGTAACGCCGGACCGCACGCTCGCCCGCCGGGTCGCCGGCCACCTCAAGCGCTTCGGGCTGGCCATCGACGATTCCGCCGGCATGCCGCTGGCCAACACGCCGCCGGCGGCCTTCATGCGTCTGCTGGCACAGGCGGTGATCGAGGATCTGGCGCCGGTGGCGCTGCTGGCGCTGCTGAAACATCCCCTCATGGCGGCCGGCGACGGGCGGGCGGCCCACCTCGCCGCCACCCGCCGGCTGGACGCCCGCGCCCTGCGAGGTGCCCGCGCCGCGCCGGGCATCGCCGGCATTGGCGCGGCGATCCGCCAGCACGCCCCCGAGCTGGCGGACTGGTGGCAGCCACTGGCAGACGCGCTGGCGCCGCTGCTGGCACTGGTCGCGGCGGACACGGCCGACGGCGCCGCGCTGCTCGCCACCCACATCGCCGCCGCCGAGACCCTGGCCGGCGCCGACGCCTTGTGGGCGGGCGAGGCCGGCCGCGCGCTGTCGGCCCGGCTAGCGGAACTGGTGCGGCTGGGGGCGTTGATCGGCCCGCTGACGCCGGCCGATTACCCCGCCCTGTTCCACGCCTGGCTTGACGACGTGGTGGTGCGCCAGTCGGCGGGCTCCCACCCCCGCCTGGCGGTATGGGGCACCATCGAGGCCCGCCTGCAACGGGCGGACCTGATGATTCTCGGCGGTCTCAACGAGGGCACCTGGCCGGCGACACCGGCGCCCGACCCGTGGCTGGCGCCGGCGATCCGCCGTCAGCTCGGTCTGCCGACGCCGGAGCGGCGCATCGGCCAGTCGGCGCACGACTTCGCCCAGGCCCTGGGCGCCCGCCGGGTGCTGCTCACCCGCGCCCGCAAGGACGGCACCGCGCCCACCGTGCCGTCGCGCCTGCTGCTGCGGCTGGAGACCGCCAGCGGCGGCGCCCTGCCCCCGGCCAGCGATCTGCTGGCGGTCGCCCGCGCGCTCGACGCGCCGGCCGTGATCCGCGCCGCCGAACCCCCGGCGCCGGCGCCCGATCCGGCGCTCCGGCCGCGCCAGCTCTCGGTCACCGAGGTCGAGAAGCTGCTCACCGACCCCTATGCCTTCTACGCCCGGCGGATGCTGGGGCTGCGCCGGCTCGACCCGCTGGCCACCGACCCCGACCCGTCGGCGTTCGGCACCCTGGTCCATGATGGCCTCGACCAGTGGTGGAAGGGCGGCGACCACAGCGTCGAGGCATTGCGCACGCACCTGCTGGGCCAGCTCGAAGCGCACATCCGCCAGCCGCTGCCGCTGCTGCTGCAACGGCCGCGCATCCTGCTCATCGCCGACTGGGTGGTGGGGCGCATCGCCGAACGCGCGCCCGATTGGGCGGTGGCCGATACCGAGGTCAGCGGCGCGATCATGCTGGGCGACATCACCCTCACCGGCCGCGCCGACCGCATCGACCGCGGCACCGACGGCCGGCTCGCCATCGTCGACTACAAGACCGGCGCGCCGCCCAGCCACACCCAGCGTCAGGCCGGCTATGCACCGCAGCTGCCGTTGCTGGCCGCCATCGCCGAGCGCGGCGGCTTCAAAGGCTTCAAGGCCGCGCCGGTGGGCGAGCTGCGCTACTGGAAGCTCTCCGGCGGCAAGCAGCCCGGCGAGGACAAGGACGCGCTGCTGTACAAGAACAAGCCGTGGACCACCGTCGACGCCTGGATCGCCCGCACCCTGGCCGAGCTGGACGCCAGGGTGATCACCCGGCTGCTGCTGGGCCGGGCGCCGTTCCGTTCCAAGGCCCACCCGGCCTACGCCAAGGGCGCCGACTATGACCGGCTGGCCCGCGTCGCCGAGTGGTTCGGCCGCGCCGACAACCGGGGCGACGGGACCGGCCATGACTGAGCGTCGCCCCGCCCTGACGCCCGAGCAGGCGCGTGCCGCCGCGCCGGACCGCTCGGCCTGGGTGTCGGCCTCGGCCGGCTCCGGCAAGACCCAGGTGCTCACCGCCCGGGTGCTGCGGCTGTTGCTGGCCGGCAGCCGGCCGGAGGCGGTGCTGTGCATCACCTTCACCAAGGCCGCCGCCGCCGAGATGGCCGACCGGCTGTTCCGCCGGTTGGGCGCGTGGGCCCGCGCCGACGACGCCACGCTGACCCACGAGCTGGAAAGCCTTGGCGAGACCGCCACCCGCCAGCGGTTGGAGCTGGCGCGCACGCTGTTTGCCCGCACGCTCGACACCGAGGGCGGCCTGCGCATCCAGACGCTGCACGCGCTGGCGCAGTCGCTGCTGGCGAGTTTCCCGCTGGAGGCCGGCGTGTCGCCCGGCTTCACCACGCTGGATGAGCGCACCGCCGCCCAGGCCATCGACCAGACCGTCAATGCCGAGGTCGCCCACGCGCTGTCGCACGGCCGCCAGGGCCTGCTCGACGACATCACCCAGCTCAGCATCGGCGGCGGTCCGCAACGCTTCCTGCCGCTGGTGGCGAACCTGGTGCGCCAGGGGCCGCGCATCATCGCCTTCGCCGGCAGCGGCGGCGCCAGCAGCATTGAACCACGGCTGCGCCGGCTGTTCGATCTGCCGCTCGACGGCGGACCACAGGACTGGCTGGCGAGCGGGCTCGGTGATGGCGCGCTGGATCGCCCCGGCCTCGACCGGCTGGCGCGCGCCTGGGCACAGGGCGCCAAGACCGACCAGGACAAGGCGGCGCGGCTGACGGCGTGGCTGGCGCGCGACGTGCCGGGTCGCGCGGCGGCGTTCGAGGAATTCTGCGGCCTCTTCCTCAAGGCAGACGGCACGCCGTTCGCCGACAGCAAGATGGCGAGCAAGGGCGCACTGGCCGCCGCGCCGGACGCACTGGCCATCGCCACGGTGGCCGCCAATACGGCGTTGGGGCTGCTGGACGGGCAGAAACGCTTCGCCATCGTCGAGCACGCCGGCCGCCACCTGCGGCTGGGGCTGGCGCTGGCCACCGCCATGACCGCCTACAAGGAACGGGTGGGCGCGCTCAGCTTCGACGATCTCATCGCCGGCGCCGCCCGATTGCTGCGCGACACCGGTGCTGCCTGGGTGCGCTACAAGCTCGATCTGGGCATCGATCATGTGCTGGTCGACGAAGCGCAGGACACCAACGCCGACCAGTGGGCGATCGTCGGTGCCATCACCGAGGAGTTCTTCGCCGGCCTCGGCGCGCGGGAGGACAAACGCCGCTCCGTGTTCGCGGTCGGCGACGTCAAGCAGGCGATCTTCGGCTTCCAGGGCACCGATCCGGCGACGTTCGTCGCCGCCGAGCAACGCTACGCCACGGCACTGGCGGACATCGGCGAGGCGCTCGACACGGTGCCGCTCGACCGCTCGTTCCGCTCCACCGACGCCGTGCTGCGGCTGGTCGACGCCGTGCTGGAAGGCCTGGGCGCCGAGGCGCTGGGGCTGGGCGACGGCCTCAACCCGCACGTCGCGGCGCGGGCCGGCCAGACCGGCGCCGCCGTGCTGTGGGCGCCGATCGAGGGCTCGACTGCTGACGACGCCGAGGACGACGAGTCGCCGGCGGAAACGATGGATTGGGAACCGCCGGCCGAGCGCCGCTTCGCCGAACGACTGGCGGCGCAGATCGACCACTGGCTGCGCGCGGGCGAGCGGCTGGAGGCGCGCGACCGGGCGATGCGGGCCGGCGACATCCTGGTGCTGGTGCGCCGGCGCAACGAGTTCGTCACCGCGCTGGTGGCCGAACTGGCCCATCGCGGCGTGCCGGTGGCCGGTGTCGACCGCATGGCGCTCGCCGACCCGCTGGTGGTGCAGGATCTGCTCGACCTCGTCCGCTTCGCGCTGCTGCCCGAGGACGATCTCGTCTGCGCCCAGGTGCTGAAGTCGCCGTTCATCGGCTGGGACGAGACGGCACTGTTCACGCTGGCGTATGGCCGCGAGCGTCAGTCGCTGTGGGCACGCCTGTGCGACCGCGCCGAGGCCGACCCCGGATGCGCCGAGGCCCACGCCCGTCTGGGGCGTCTGCTGGCGCTGGCGGACTGGGCCGCGCCCTATGAATTCCTTGAAGCCGCGCTGAGCGAGGCCGGCGGTCGTGCCCGCGCGCTGGCGCGCTTCGGCCCGCAGGCGGCCGATCCCATCGACATCCTGCTGGAACAGGCGTTGCAGTTCGAGCGGGAGCATGCGCCGTCGCTGCAGGGCTTCCTCGACTGGATCGAGCGCGGCGACGTCGAGGTCAAGCGCGACCCCGAGGTCGCCCGCGATGAGGTGCGGGTGATGACCGTTCATGGCGCCAAGGGACTGCAGGCGCCGGTCGTCATCGTCGCCGACACCTTCGCGGTGCCCGAGGACCGCGACGGCATGGTGCTGCTGGAGACCGGCGACGGCGCCACGGTGCCGGTCTGGTACGGCGGCAGGGACCAGGCGGCCGGCCCGGTGGCCGAGGCCCTGGCGCGCGCCGAACAGCGGACCGCCCAGGAGCACGCCCGCCTGCTCTATGTGGCGCTGACCCGCGCCGAGGACCGGCTGTACGTTGGCGGCTGGAAACCGCGCAAGAAGCGCCAGACCCGCATCCCCTGCTGGTACGACAGCATCGACGCCGCCTTCGACCGGCTCGGCGTCGAGGCCGGCGAAGACCCGCTGTGGGGCAGCGCCCGCCGGTTCGTCGTCACCGGCGACGTCATCAGCCGCGACAAGCCGCACGCGGACACCGTTGCCCCGCTGCCGGCCGTGTTGCCGGCCTGGGCGGTGACGCCGGCGCCGGCCGAGCCGCGACCGCCCCGGCCGCTGGCGCCCAGCCGGCTGGGCGACGAGCCGGAACCGCCGGCGGCCTCGCCGATGGGCCGCGACCAGCGCGCCGCCCGCCGCGGCAGCCTGATCCACCGGCTGCTGGAGCGGCTGCCCGTCGCCGCCCCGGCCGCCCGGGCGACGCTGGCCGAGCAGTGGCTTGCCCGCCAGGCGCCGGAGCTGGAGCCGGCCGCCCTGGCCGACATCGTCACCACCGTGACGGGCGTGCTCGCCGACCCGCTGTTGGCGGCGCTGTTCGGCCCGCAGGCGCTGGCGGAAGTGCCACTGTCGGCGGTGTTCGGCGAGGTGGTGGTGGCCGGTCAGGTCGACCGGCTGCTGGTGGAGGCGGACCGGGTGCTGGTGGTGGACATCAAGACCGGCGCGCGCATCCCCGAGGACGCGGCGGCGACGCCGATCGCCTATCTGCGCCAGATGGCCGCCTACCGCGCGGCGCTGGCCCGCATGTTCCCCGACCGGCGCATCGAGGCGGCGCTGCTGTGGACGGCCGCGCCCCGGCTGATGCCGCTGCCCGACGATCTGCTGACCGGCGCGCTGCCGTTCGCCGTCTGAACCGGTCGTTTCCCGCCCGGCGACGCTGCGTGCGGCCTTGCGCGCGCTTGACCCCGCCAGAACGCCTTCTTACGTTCGCAGCAAATCCGCAGCTTCTTGTATCAGGAGATTATCCATGGCCTCCATCAAGGTGACCGACGCCTCTTTCGAGGCGGACGTGCTCAATGCCGGCAAGCCGGTGCTGGTCGATTTCTGGGCCGAATGGTGCGGCCCGTGCCGCCAGGTCGGCCCGATTCTGGAGGAGCTGTCGAGCGAGCTCGCCGAACAGGTGACCATCGCCAAGCTGAACACCGACGAGAACCCGGAAGCGCCGACCCGTTATGGCATCCGTGGCATCCCGACGATGATCCTGTTCCGCGACGGCAAGCCCTACGCCACCAAGGTCGGCGCGGCGCCCAAGTCGGCGCTGAAGGACTGGCTGGTCGGCTCGCTCGCCTGAGCGACGACCCCCGGCGCATCGAAAAAAGGCGGCGCCCGCGCGCCGCCTTTTTTGTTGTGACGCGCCGCACCCGTTACGCGTTGGCGCCCCTCAAGCCTTGACGCCCCTCAAGCCTTGGCGCTGGGGCGGGCCGACACCTCGGCATACCAGCGGGCAATGTTGGCGAATTCCGGCCCCGGGGTTGATTTCACCCATTTGGCGAATTCAATGCAGATAAACGCGGTGATGTCGGCGATAGTGAAGCGGTCGCCGGCAACATAGGCGCTGGTGCCCAGCCGGGCGTCGAGATCACGCCAGAACAGCGCGATGAGCAGCGCGCCACGCTCGGCGAGCGCGGGAATCTGTTCCGTCGTCTCGGTGACGCCGGGCACGGCATGACCGGCGAACTGCGGCGCGACATTGCGGAAAATCGAGGCGATGGCGCCCACGCCGTCGAACTCGACGCGCCGCTGCCAGCTCTCGATCTGCGCCTTTTCCAGCGGCGTGCGGCCCATCAGGTTGGGCTCGGGGTGCAGTTCCTCGAAATAGCGGCAGATGGCCACCGACTCGTCGAGCACCGTGCCGTCGTCCAGCTCCAGCATCGGCACCAGGCCGCGCGGATTTTTCGCCAGATAGGCCGGCGTCTGGTTCTCGCCGGCCAGGATGTCGACCTGCACCGACTCCACGCTGATGCCCTTTTCGGCCAGGAACATCCGCACCCGGCGCGGGTTGGGCGCCATCTTCATGTCATAGAATTTCATGCTGCTCTCCCCTTTCATGGTCACGCGCAGGCGCTTTTGTCCTGACTCCCGCATAAAAACTGTATATACATGCTTTTCAGTCCTGAGGAGAGGTAGATTTTGGGGAGAAAGCCGATGGGCTTCTACGAGGAACGTATTTTTCCCTGGATGTGCGACAAGATGATGGACGCGCCACCGATGGCGCGACTGACCCGCGCCGCGCTGGCCGACGTGGCCGGCGACGTGCTGGAGATCGGCTTCGGCTCCGGCCGCTCGCTGGCCTTCTACACCGGCGACATCACCCGCCTGACGGCGCTGGAGCCCAGCGAGGGCATGACCGCGCGCGCCCGGGCCCGCATCGCCGAGGCGCCATTCCCGGTCGAGCTGGTACCGGGCGCCGGTGAACGCCTGCCGTTCGACGACGAGCGATTCGACGCCGTGGTGCTGGTGTTCACGCTGTGCTCGGTCAGCGATCCCGCACAGGTGATCAAGGAGGCCAAGCGCGTGCTCAAGACGGACGGGCGGCTGCATTTCGTCGAGCATGTGGCGAGCCGGCACCCCCGCCATCGCCGCTGGCAGGAACGCCTCAATCCGTTGCAGCGGGCGTTCGCCTGCGGCTGCAATCTCAACCGCGATCCGCTGGCCATCGCCCAAGACGCCGGCCTGCACGTCGAGCTGGGCACCCACGACATCCAGCCCGATTTCCCGATGTTTCCGACGCTGTTTCCGGTCAGCCGCTGCGTGGCGGTGAAGCGCGCGTAGATTTCACTGGTGGCGGGGGCGGGTGCGTGCTATCGGCGCGCGCTTGATCCGTGGTTTCCATCGAGGAAGACCCCCGACGATGACTCGTTCAACCGGCACGACGTTGGCCCTGCGACGACCCTAGTGGGCGACCGGACGCGCGCATCCCGCGCGCCTGCCCACGCCTTCGCCGCACGCCCGCGCCATCCGCCCGGTTTCACGAGGACACCCCCTAGATGCACATTGCCCAGACGACGGTCGTCGACCGTCCCCAGATCGAACAGTTGCTGGACACGGCGTTCGGCCCCGACCGGCAGCAGAAATCCGCCTACCGCCTGCGCGAGGGCTCGCGGCCGGTGGAGGCCCTGTGCTTCACCGTGCATGACGGCGCGCAGCTTTGCGCCTCCATCGAGTTCTGGCCGATCGCGCTGGTCGCCGAGGCCGACGGCGCGGCCACACCGGCGCTGCTGCTGGGGCCGATCGCGGTCGCCGAATCCTGTCGCGGTCGCGGCATCGGCGGCCTGCTGATCCACCACGGGCTGGAACGCGCCCGCACGCTCGGCCACAAGCTGGTGCTGCTGGTCGGCGACCCGGAATATTACGAGCGCTTCGGCTTCACCAATGCGCCGACCGGCGGCTGGCGGATGCCCGGCCCGGTGGAGCAGCGGCGGGTGATGGCCCGACTGCTCGACGACACGCTGGCGCTGCCAGCGGCGGCGGCCATCAGCAAGCCGGCGGCCGCGACCTCAGCGCCGCTCGCTCACCCAGGCGAGGCCGAGGCTGGCAGCCACCAGGGCCCACAGCAGCAGGGCGGGCACGACGGGCGCCTCGCGCACGCCTAGCAACGCGCCGCTGTTATTGCCGACCAGCCCGAGCCAGCCGCCGCCGGCCTGCCGGTCGCCGCGCGCGGTGCGGCGGACCGCCGGCACGCCGTCCTTGAGCCAGAAGGTGCCGCCGCCGCTGGCGCGCGCCAGCCCGGCCAGCGGCCGGGTGCGCGGGCGGACCTCCTGGCGCTCGGCATCCGCCCCCACCAGCGCGAACCGGCGCAAGTCGCCCCGCTCGACCCGGTAGAGCCCCGGCGCGGGCGCCGTCACGCCGAGGCGGGCGACGCCCTGCGCGTCGGGCGTCAGCGGCAGGGTCGACGTGCGGCCCGCCGGCGTCGTCACCCGCAGCGGCGCGGCGCTGGCGAGCGCCCGGGCGGTCACCATCAGGCGATCGGTGCCAGCCGCCACCGCGAGACTTTCCTCCTCCAGATCGGGCTCCTGCATCAGCCAGTGGACCAGCCGGCCAAGCAGCACGTCGCGCGGGCCACCGCCCTCGACGCCGCGCCCCCAGGCCCAGACATCCGACGACAGCAGCAGCCCGAGACGGCCGCGCGCCTGCCGGTCGAGCACCAGCAGTGGCGCGCCGTCGCCGGTGGCCAGCACGGTGTCGCCGCGTATCGCGCGGGCCGGCAGGTGGCCCGACCACCGCCCCCAGTCGCGTCGCCCGCCCCAGGCCGCCGGCAGCGTGGCGGTAACCGGATGGCGGGCGCCAACCGCGGTCAGTGACGGTCGCGTCAGCGCGCCCGACCAGTCGGCCGTGGGCCGCGCCGGCAGCATCGGCCCGAGGGCGGTGTTGAAGAGGCCGGTCGGCCGGGTGAAGTCGCGCCCCGGCACCACCAGCAGCGCGCCGCCCTTGCGGACATAGTCGGCAATGGCGGTGAAATACTGCGGCGCCAGCAGGTCGAGCTGGTCGAAACGATCCATGACGATGAGATCGAACCGGCCCAGCCGCTGCTCGAACAGCTGCTCGACCGGAAACGGAATCAGCGACAACTCGTGCGTGGGCGTCGGGTCGAACGAGGTCGGCAGCCGCAGGATGGTGAAATGCACGGTCTCCAGCGCCGCGTCGGCGGTAAGGATATCACGCCACGACCGGGTCGAGAGACTTGGCGCGCCGGAAATCAGCAGCACCGACAGCCGTTCGCGCACCCCGTTGACGTGGGTCAGCACGGCGTTGTTGGCGATCACCGGCTCACGCGCCGCCGGCTGCACCCCGGCCGCGATGGCGATGGGGCCACGCCGTGCCACCGGCACCGCCAGCCTCACCCGGCCATCGCCACCCACCGTCGCCGGCGGCTGCGTCTGACCATCGATACTCCAGTCGACCGCCGTGCCGGCCGGCACGCCCTCGGCGCTGAGTACGACACCGGCACGCCCCCCCACCACGGCATAGGGCGCCGCCGCCACCACGCTCAGCCGGCGGTCGATCATCGCCGGATCGCCGGCCAGCAGCACATGCAGCGGGCGTCCGGGCGGCAGCGCCGGCGGCGCGTCCAGCGTGACAATGCCATCCGACACCACCACGGCACCGGCCAGCCGCTCCGCCGGCGCCTGACCGATGGCCCGCGTCAGCGCCTCGCCAAGACGGGTCTTGTCGCCGGCCTCGACCACCCGCCATCGCAGCCCCGGCGGACTGCCCGCCCGCAAGGCGGCGAGCGCGGCGCGCGCCTGCGCCCCCCGGCCATCGACCGCCATCGAGCCCGAAGTATCGAGCACGGCAACGGCGATGTCGGCCTGCGGCTGGCGCTCTTCAATGCGCCGCGCCGGCTGCAACAGCACCAGTGCCAGTGTCGCCGCCACCAGCAGCCGTGCCGCCGCCATCCGCCAGCGCCGGGCCAGCGCCGCCAGCGCCACCGGCGCCAGCAGCAGCACCAGCGCCGGCAACAGCACCGGCCAGGGCAGCAGGGGCTGGAACACAAGCGCGCCGCTCATCGCTGCCGCTCCGGCAGGCGATCCAGCAGCGCCTTCACATGGGCCTGGTCCGCCTTGTAGGTGCCGGTGAGCGCATACATCACCAGGTTGATGCCGAAACGCAGCGCCAGTTCGCGGCGTCGGGCGTCATCATCGCCGGCCCAGGCATCGGCCCAGCCGCCGCCGCCCAACACAACGCCGGCCACCCCGCCCTCGCGTCCGGCGGTGCCGGCCTCGACCCACACCGCGCCGGACTCACGCCGGCCGGAAAACCGATCCAGCAGATAGAAGGCGCGCGCGAGCACATGCTCGTCTGTCAACGGCTCCAGCCGGGGCAGGGCCAGCGGCCCCAGCAGCCGCGTCGCCGCCGCCGGTGTCACGTCGGCGCCGAAATCCACCACCACCAGACCACCACTGGCAAGATAGGCCGACAATCGTCGCGCCCCGACCGGCGACAGCGGCGCGGCGGCCGGCCAGTAGAGCAGCGCGTGACGGCCAAGATCCGCGGTCGCCGGATCGACCACCCGCACCGGCGCCGGGCGCACCGCCGTGCGCGTGGCCAGCACCTGCGCCAGCGCCGCCAGCCCGGCGCGCGCCCGGTCGTCGGCCGCCGGGTTGCCGGACGCGACCACCGCCAGCGCCACCGCGTCGGGATCGACCGCCGCCGACTGGGCCCGCGTCGGCGCCGGCATCAGCAGCACCAGCAGCACCAGTACCATCAGGCCCCCGCCCGCCGCGCGCCGCCAGGGCAGGGCACGACCCGGCCACGGCCGGGGCCAGGCCAGCAGCCGCGCCGTCGACCACAGGCCGTCGGCGACCACCAGCAGCAGCGCCAGCCCCAGCAGCCAGGGCGCCAGCGGGGTGCGGATCGCTCCCGTCAACGCCATGTCGACCGGCAGCCCCGTAACGTCGGCGCGCGACTGGAAGCGGTAGGCCGGCCCGACGGGCCCCGCCACCCGGGCGAGGTTGAGCGCGCGCACGTCCCCGCCGGCGCGGTAGAGGCCCGGCGGGGTGAGCGCCGTCGCCGCCGCCGCCGGCCAGCGCCCGGGCGCGATCAGGGCCGGCTGGAGCGGATCGGCCAGCACGCCCTCGCCGTCGAGCGCGGCTTCCAGCACCAGCGGTTCGGCGGTGACATCGCGCCGCTGCGCCACCCCGGCGGCGAGTGGCAGCAGGCGCCGCAGCATCGGCTCGAACAGTCCACCCAGCGGCAGGTTGGACCAGGCGGGATCGGCATCGGTGTGCAGCATCACCAGCAGCCCCGCCCCCGCGCGCCGCGCCGTCACCAGTGGCGTGCCGTCCTTCAGCCAGGCCCAGCGTTCGACACCGGGCGCCGACGGGTCCGCCAGCACCTGCCGGCGCACCACCACCGCCGGATCAACCGCCAGCCCGGCCAGCGGCCCGTCGGCGGCGAACCCGCCCAGCGGTTGCGGCGCGTCCCACGACAGCCGGGTGCCGACGGTGCGGATGCCGGTGACGAGTGGCGCCGGCGCCAGCCGGGTGCCATTCTCGGCGACGCGCGGCCCGGCGATGGTGAGGGCGACACCGCCCGCCCGCACCCACGCCAGCATTGCCCGCGCCTGCGCGACATCGGCAATCGGCAGATCGACCAGCAGCTTGAGATTGGCCGCCACCGTTGCCGCCTCGGCCGCCGGCGCCGACTGGACATCGGCATGGGGCTCCAGCGCCCGCCGGACGTAGAAGGCCGCCGACCGCAACGGACTCGCCGCCCCCGCCCGCTCGCCCGACAGCAGCACCACCCGTGGCCGCAGCACGCCGGCATCGAGCAGCGCCACCGCCGCGGCGGACGGCTGGCCCTCGACCACCAGCCGGGTGATCCGCCCCAGCTCGGCAACAGGGACCTGGACGCGCACCGTGGCCGTGATCTCCCGCGGGCCGAACACCACCGGCACGTCGGCGCGCACCCGCCCGCCGGCATCGATCGCGAGCAGGCGCTCGGTGCGGGCCGGCAGACCCGCCGGACGGACGAGCTGCACCTGCCAGCCGCCCGCCACGCCATCGAACTGCCGCACGACGACCGGGGTGTCCTCGGCATTCACCAGCCGGGCCGGCCCATGCGCCGCCAGCGCCCGGCCCAGCGCGGCATCGTCAGCGGCGGCCCAGCCGGTCGACAGCCACAACGCGGCATCGGCCCGTGGCGACAGGCCGGCCAGCCGGGCGGCGACGCCGGCCCGATCCGCCCGCCACGCATAGGCCTGCACCGCCGCCAGCACCTGACGCGCGGTCTCCACACTGACCCAGCGCGGCGCCGGTGGGGCGCCGCCCGCCCAGCCGCCCGGTGGCGGCGTGGTGGTGACCAGCGCCACCCGGGCGGTCGCGGGATCGAGCGCCGCCAGCCGGCGCGCGGCGGCGGCGCGGACATCCGCCCACCGGCCCGCCGAGGTCCAGTCGTTGTCGAGCACCAGCAGCAGCCGCTGCGGCGGCGGGGTCGCCGACCGCGGCGCCCACACCGGGCCGGCCAGCGCCAGCAGCAGCGCCGTCAGCGCGCCCAGCCGCAGTGCCAGCAGCCACCATGGTGGCCGCGCCGTTGGCGGCGGCGGTGTCTCGACCGCCCCCAGCAGCCGTATCGCCGGAAACGGCAGCCGGCGCAGCGGTGGCGGCAGCCGGCGGATCAGCCACCACAGCAGCGGCAGCACCAGCGCGCCCAGCAGCACCGTCGGCGTGGTGAGAGCGAGCGGACCCAGACCGGTCATGGCCCCACCAGCGCCCGCGCGGCATCAGCCAGCGCCCTCGACAACGGCCGGTCGGTGGCCTCCAGCCGCCACTGCCAGCCGACCGCCCGCGCCGCCGCCGCCACCCGGTCGAGATGCGCCTGCCAGACGGCGAGGTAGCGGGCGCGCGCCTCGGGGCCGGCGTCCACCACCCGCTCGGTAGCGGTGGGGTCGAGGTCGTGCAGCGCCACCCGGCCGGTGAAGGGAAAGCTGATCTCCGCCGGATCGGCGACCTGCAGCAACAGGCCGGGCGCGCCGCGTACCGCCAGCGCCGCCACCGCGTCGGTGACGGCGGGATCGAGAAAGTCGCTGGCCAGCAGCAGCCGGTCACCCGCCGCCAGCGGCACCCGTCGCAGGTCGGGCACCGCGACACCGGACAGGTGCTCGAACACCAGACGCGGGGATGCCGCCCGAGCCTCCCCCAGCGCCGCCACCCGTTCGCCGGCCCGGGCGACCGCCGCGCACAGGGCACCGGCAAGCAGCCGGGCATGATCGGCCTTGGTCGGCAGGCCGGGCGCCGAGGCATAGGCCATCGACGGCGACGGATCGACCCACAGCAGCAGCCGCGCCGGCTGCTCGCGTTCATGGGTGCGCACGTAGAGTGCGTCGGAACGGGCGGAGCGCCGCCAATCCACCTGCTCGCGCGATTCGCCGGGTTCCAGCGGCCGGAACTGCCAGAAATCCCGCCCCTCGCCGGCGACCCGGCTGCGATGGATGCCCTCCTGCCCGCCACGCCGACGGCCCTGGGGGCGCGGCAGCGCCAGCGGCCCGAGCACGGCGGCGGCGGCCTCCGCCCGCGCCCACAGCCGGTGCTGGCGGCCCGGATCAGCCGGCGTGCTCATGCCTCCAGCAGCGGCGCCACCCGCGCGATGACATCGTCAATGCCCAGCCCGTCGGCGCGCGCGGTGTAGCTCAGCGCCATGCGGTGGGCGAGCGCCGGGGTCAGCAGCGCCGCCACGTCCTCGATCAGCGGCACCGTGCGGCCTTCGAGAAAGGCGCGCGCCCGCGCCCCCAGCAGCAGCGCCTGCGCCGCGCGCGGCCCGGCGCCCCAGGCCAGATCGGTGGCGCCGGCATCGGGCCTGGTGGCGCGCACCACCCGCAGGATCGCCGCCACCACCCCTTCCGGCGCCGGCAGCTGGCGCACCAGCCGCTGGGCCTCCACCAGATCGTCCGGCCCCAGCACCGCCGCCGGCAGCGGATCGTCACCACCGGTGGTCGCCAGCAGGATCTCGCGCTCGGCCGCCAGCGACGGGTAGCCGATGCGGATTTCGAACAGGAAGCGGTCGAGCTGGGCCTCCGGCAGCGGATAGGTGCCTTCCTGCTCGATCGGGTTCTGGGTCGCCAGCACATGGTAGGGCACCGGCAGATGGTGACGGTGGCCGGCCACCGTCACCTGATGCTCCTGCATCGCCTCCAGCAGCGCCGACTGGGTGCGCGGGCTGGCGCGGTTGATCTCGTCGGCCATCAGCAGCTGACCGAACACCGGGCCGGGCAGGAAGCGGAAGCTGCGGCTGCCGTCGGCGGCGGTCTCCAGCACTTCCGCGCCGAGAATGTCGGAGGGCATCAGGTCGGGCGTGAACTGCACCCGTCGGGTATCCAGCCCCATCACCGCCCCCAGCGTCTTGACCAGCCGGGTCTTGGCCAGCCCCGGCAGGCCCACCAGCAGGGCATGACCGCCGGCCAGCAGGGTGATGAGCGCCAGATCGACGACGGCGCGCTGACCGATGACATGGGCCTCAATGGCGCCCCGCGCCACGCCGACCCGGTCGGCAAGGGCGGCCAGCCGGTCGGGCGTGACCGGCGGGTGGCCATCGTCAGCGAAGCGATTGAGCATGCACGCGGTTCCAAGCACGACAAGAATGCCTATATAAGACCCTTGAACATGTCAGACCACAAGCCCACGCCCGCACTTTCGACGCCAGATGGACCCGCCACCGGGGCAGGCCACTCGCTGGCCGATATCGCGCGCCTACTGGCCGACCGCCGGCTGCCGCCGGTGGAGCGCTGGAACCCGCCGTTCTGCGGCGACATCGACATGCGCATCGCCCGCGACGGCAGCTGGTGGTACATGGGCACGCCGATCGGCCGGCCGGCGATGGTCAAGCTGTTCTCCTCCGTGCTGCGCCGCGACGGCGACGACTTCTTTCTGGTGACGCCGGTCGAGAAAGTCGGCATCCGCGTCGATGACGCGCCGTTCGTCGCGGTGGAAGTCGTCAGCGACGGCGCCGGCCGCGACCGCCGGCTGGCCTTCCGCCTCAACACCGACGAGCACGTGATCGCCGGACCGGACAACCGGCTGCGGGTGGTGGTCGACCCCGTCACCGGGGAACCGCGTCCCTATCTGCACGTCCGGCGCGGGCTGGAGGCGCTGGTCAACCGGCCGGTATTCTATGAACTGGCGGCGCTGGCGCTGGCGGAAACAGACGACGTGGGCACGCCACTCGGCCTGTGGAGCGAGGGCGTATTCATGACCCTGACCGGGGACGCGCCATGCTGAGGGCCGCCCCCCTGCCGCCGGCGGGCCTTGATGTCGCGCTGATCCGCCAGGCGGTGCCGCACCTGCGCGCGCTGGGTCCGCACGAGGCTGGCGACGACCCGCCGAGCGGCCCCAGCCAGCCGCCGGAATCGCCGGCGCTGACGCCGGCGGCGGTGCTGCTGCCCATCGTCGACCACCGCGAGCCGACCCTGCTGCTGACCCGGCGGGTGGACACGCTGCGCAAGCACGCCGGCCAGATCGCCTTTCCCGGCGGCCGGGTCGACCATGACGACGAGTCCGCCATCGCCGCCGCCCTGCGCGAGACGCGGGAGGAAATCGGTCTGGGCGCCGAGCGCATCGACGTCGCCGGGCCGCTGGCGGATTACCGCACCAACTCGGGCTATCGCATCACGCCGGTGGTCGGCGTCGTCGAACCCGGCTTCACCCTCACGCCGCACGCCGGCGAGGTGGCTGACGTGTTCGAGGTGCCGCTCGGCCATGTGCTCGACCCGCGCAACCACGAGCGCCACATCGGCCAGTGGCAGGGCCGCGAGCACGCCTTCTACGTCATCCATCACGGCGAGCGCCGCATCTGGGGCGTTACCGCCGGCATCATCGTCAATTTCGCCCGCGCGCTCGCCCTGCTGGGGGGCGGACGGTGATCTGGCTGTTCCGGCTGGCGCTGTTCCTAGCGCCGTTCGCGCTGCTGTGGGGCTTCCTCGCCTGGCGTCGCCGCGACCCCGAGGCCGAGCGCGAAGCCGGCTGGCTGCTGCTGTTCACCGGCATCGGCCTGGCGGCGATCCTCGGGCTCGGCCTGGCGCTGACCCTGCCGGACGCCGCCGCGCCTTCAGCCCATTATGTGCCGCCGCGGGAAGAAAACGGCCGCATCGTGCCCGGCAATTTCGAACAGGGACCCGACGCCCGATGACCTGCCTGCCGCCCCAACCCTGGCAGGACAGCCCGGGCGTCCAGCGCATCCTTGCAGCCCTGGAAGCCGACCACGGCCAGATCCGCGTCGTCGGCGGCGCCGTGCGCGACGGCCTGCTCGGCCGTGCCGGCGCCGATGTCGACTTCGCCACCACCTTCCCGCCCGAGGCAGTGATGACCCGGCTGCAGGCGGCCGGCGTCAAGGCGATCCCCACCGGCATCGAGCATGGCACGGTGACGGCGGTGGCCGACCATCACCCCTATGAAATCACCACGCTGCGCCGCGATGTCGCCACCGACGGGCGACGGGCGACCATCGCCTACACCGACGACTGGCGGGAGGACGCCGCCCGGCGCGATTTCACCATCAACGCGCTGTCCGCCGACCCGCTGACCGGCACGGTGTACGACTATTTCGACGGGCTGGCCGACCTCGCCGCGCACCGGGTGCGCTTCATCGGCGACCCCTATACTCGCATCGCCGAGGACCATCTGCGCATCCTGCGCTTCTTCCGCTTCCATGCGCGCTTCGGCCACGATTCGCCCGACCCCGACGGGCTGGCCGCCTGCGTCGCCCGCGCCCGCGACCTGATGGCGCTGTCGCGTGAGCGCATCCGCGACGAACTGCTGAAACTGCTCGCCGCCGAGGACCCGGTGGCGACGGTGCGCCTGATGACGACCGGAGGGATTTTCACCCCCGTGCTGCCGGAGATCACCGTCGACCACCTCGACGCGTTCGCCCGTCTGGTCGGCATCGAGCGCACGCTGGGCGACGTCTGCGATCTGCGGCGACTGGCGGCGCTGCTGCCGGCCGACGCCGACCTGCTCGACGACATCGCCCGCCGGCTGCGCCTGTCCAACGCCGAGCGCAAGCGGCTGGTGGCCATGGCGGAACGCTGGCCGCAGCTGCCGGCCGACCTCGCCGACATCCGCGCCCGGCTCTACCGGCTGGGCGGCGAGACGGTGCTGGATCGCGCGCTGCTGTCGGCGCCGGACGCCGAGACGGTCGCGCCGCTGCGCGCCGAGGCCCGCGACTGGACGCCGCCCCGGCTGCCAATCGGCGGGCGGGACATCATGGCGCTGGGCGTGCCGCATGGCCCGGCCGTCGCCGCCACCTTGCGCGCGGTCGAGGATCGCTGGATCGCCGCCGGCTTCCCCGCCGATCGGGACGCACTGCTGGCGCTGGCGCGCGACAGCGTGGCGGGTTAGCCGCGGTTTTTACCTGGCTTTTGCACCTGCGGCACCAGCCCGCTCCCCCGGCCCTGTTTAGCCGCGCGCTGCCGCGACGTGCTTATCCGCGCGCTGCCGCGCCCTGTTTAGCCGCGCGCTGCCGCGCCCTGTTTAGCCGCGCGCTGCCGCGCGACGCCGCAGATCGTCTAGGCAGCGCTGGGCGGCCTTGCCATCCCAGAATTCCGGGCGGCGACCGGACGGCCAACGACCGTCGAGCACCGTCCGCACCGCCTCGATCAGCCCCTCGGGCTTGATCAGCCGGTTGGTGCCCTCGCTCACCGTCACCGGGCGCTCGGTATTTTCCCGCAGCGTCAGGCACGGAATGTCGAGGTAGGTGGTCTCTTCCTGCACACCGCCGGAATCGGTGACCACCAGCGCCGCATTGCTGACCAGGCTCATGAACGGCCGGTAGCTGATCGGCTCCACGAGCTGCACGCCGGCCTTCTCCAGCCGCTCGAACAGACCGAACGCGTTGAGCTTCTGGCGGGTGCGCGGATGCACCGGGAAGATCAGCGGCACCATGGCGGCGACGGCTTCGAGCTTTTCCACCAGCGGCGTCAGCGTCTCCGGCTGATCGACATTCGATGGCCGGTGCAGGGTGACGATACCGTAGCCCTTGGGCGCCAGGCCATAGCGGGCCGGGGCGTTCTCGGCCTCGATGCGATCGCGCAGCAGCTCGTAGGAATCCAGCATGATGTTGCCGATGCGGGTGACGCGCTCGGCCGGGATGCCCTCGCGGGCGAGGTTTTCATCGCCGTCGGGCGACGGCGTCCACAGCACATCGGCCAGCACGTCGGTGACCAGGCGGTTGATCTCTTCCGGCATGTGGCGGTCGAAACTGCGCAGGCCGGCCTCCAGATGCACCACCGGAATCCACAGCTTGGCGCCGACCATGGCGCAGGCGGCGGTCGAGTTGACATCGCCGACCACGACAAGCCAGTCCGGCCGCTCGGCCTGGGCGATCTTCTCGTAGGCGATCATCACGTTGCCGGTCTGCTCGGCATGGCTGCCGCTGCCGACGCCGAGATGGAAGTGCGGTTCCGGCAGGTTGAGGTCGACGAAGAACGCATCCGACATGTTGGCGTCGTAATGCTGGCCGGTGTGGACGATCTTCGGCGTGAAATCGCCGGACGCGGCCAGCGCGTGATAAAGCGGCGCCACCTTCATGAAGTTCGGGCGCGCGGCGGCGATCAGGTGCACGATGGCGGTCATGGCTTCCTCTTGGACTGCGGTGTCTTGGTCGGTCGGACGGTTGTCGGGTTCACGCTGTCGGCGTCGCCACGGGCGACTTCAGATCAGGCAAGGCCGGCGGCGCGGCGGTGGCGGGCTGACCGGCCAGCCGTTGCCGCACGATGAGATGCAGGGCCATGGCGATACCGATCAGCTGGTAGGCAAGATCAAAGCTGGCGACCTCCAGCAGTGCCCCGCCGACGGCGAAGCTGACCAGCATGATCTGCACCATGGTCGCCAGGTCATAGGCCCAGGTCATCCGCAACTGCCTCGCCTGCCGCTTGACCTCGGAACAGGTGAAATAGGTGGCGGCGTTCATGAACAGGTAGAGGAACAGCCCGATGTAGCCATGCTCGCCCAGCACCTCGAAGTAGATCGAGTGGGAAGCGCGCATCTTGATGCCTTCCGGCAGATAGTCCGCCGCCACGTTGCGCATGCGGTAGGCGCGGAACCCGATCCCGAGCGGATAGTCGTCGGCAAGTTCGATGCCGTACCGCCACATCTGCATGCGGCTGCGGGCCGAGGCATCCTGGTCGTAGCTCTCGATGGTCTCCATGCGGCTGTGCCAGGTGTCCGGCATGAAGTTGAGAATGGCGGCGCCCAGCGCGCCCACCGTGACCAGCAGCAGAATGCGCCGGCGCGACAGCAGGATCAGCCACAGGCTGAGCGCCCCCAGCGTCAGGAAGCCGCCGCGCGATTGCGAACCCACCACCGCGACCGCCGTCATCACCATCATGAAGACGGCGAACAGCGACATCAGTTTCGGGCTGATAAAGCCCATGCGCACCGGGTGCAGTTGCACGAACCGCCACAACGGAATGGTCATGGCGAGCGCCAGCGCGAGGTCGTTGCGGTCCCCCAGAAACGTGCCCGGCGCGCCCAGCACCTGGAACTGGCCGCCGGTCGCCAGCGTGAACAACCCGCCCTTCAGGCCGAAATAACCGAGCGAGCCGGCGATCGACAGCACCACGGCGGTCATGCGGAAACGCGAATAGGTGACCACGGGCACCAGCAGCGCCAGCAGCACCGCCTTCAGGCTGTTGGTATATTTCTCGATCGAAAGTTCGAAACTCTGGGACAGGGCGGTGGTGAGCGAGAACCACACCACATAGATGGCCAGCGGCACCAGCAACGCATGGATGGGTGCCTGCTTGCGGTCGCGATTGAGGATGAGCGCGATGGCGGTGCAGATGGCAACCAGATCAAGGAACGGCATGGTCGTGGCGAAGCCATAGACCAGCTTGTGCGGCGTCATGTACGACAGCCAGGCCCAGGCAAGCACGCCGACCAGGGGACGCATCAGGATCAGGGGCAGGACGCCCAGCACCACCAGCAGAACGAAAAGACTGCTCAACCGCGTTCCCCTCGACCCGGCGACCGTTCAGCGAGCACTACCGCCCCCGGACGCCTTGATGCCGAACCCCTCGTCAACCACGCCGCCACGTCGGACCTTCGTCACTCCCGCTTGAATCAATCGCGCGGTTGAATCAAGCGCTGATCCGTCGTGCGGACGCCTTCATGCCTGTTCCCGGCGCAGGGCCGCCACTGGTACATCATGGCTTTCCTGCCCGAGGTTATGGCTATAGTGGCGGTGTGTTATCAATTTGTAAGCCCTCGCCTTCAATGATGACGGCGTGACCTGCAAACCATCCGGAACGAACGGAACCGCATCGCCATGGCATCGCAACTTCTCATCGTCTGCGTCTGTCTCGCGCTCTACTACATGTTCTTCATCATCGCCCGCGGCGGCGAGACGATCGACGACGATGCCGGCGACATCGACGGTGATGGCGGCGCCAGCGCGCGCTGACGCATTCACGCGGCCGCGTCGGGCCCCGCGCCGGTCATCACCCACCGCCGGCAGGTCTCGATCAGGGCCTCGCGCGCTGGTGGCGCACTGCAGGTATGATCGGCCCCGGCGAGCCGTTGCAGGGTCACGTTGCCCGACTGCAGCAGTGGCGCCCATTCCGGCGTGTGCAGCGCTGCTTCGAACACCGCCGCAGTGGTGTCGTGCTCCGACAACAGAATCAGCCGCGGCCCCGAGAAGCGGACAAGGGCCTCGGCAAGCTGACCGGCCAGGGGCCGCGCCGCCCGCCGGCGGCGGACCTTGTCAAGCGCCAGCCGGCCGAGGGAGCGCATCGCCCGTCCGATCCGCACCTCGCCGCGCAGCAACCGCCGCAAGGTGCGCGGATCCCGCAACCGGCGCTGGTAGTGTTGCGCCGCCGTCAGCCGGGCCGGGTCGTCGTTCGCCTCGATGATCCACGGATTGAGCAGAATGAGCCCCGCACAACGCGGATCGCCGGCACAGGCCAGCGTGAGCGCCGTCGCCCCGTCGCACAGGCCAAAGCCGATGTAGCGATCGACGCCGCCCCCGCACAGCAACGCCGCGACCGCCGCCTCGATATCGGGCATCGATCCGAGAAAACCCGGATCGCGGCCACCGCTGTCACCGATGCCACGACGATCGAAGCGCAACACGGGATGGCCATCGGCGGCCCAGCCGCGCGCCAGATCGACAAAACTGCGATGCGGGCCGACACGGGTCTGCACACCGCCATTGACCATCAGCACCCCGGTCTTCCGGTCGCCGGCATGCAGCACCCCGAGCAACGGGTGGCCCTCGCAGGCAAAGATCAGCGGCCGGGTGGTGCCGGTCATGCCACCTCCAGCACGATTTCGGTCAGGGTATCCGCCAGCAGCGACGGTTCCCCCGGCTCCGCCAGCAGCCACGGCGCCGGCGCCGCCACATGCCGGCGCCCCGGCGCGGTGTGCACCCCGTCGGGCGCTGTCCCCACCTCGACCCGCACCACGGGCACCGTCGTCGCCGCCAGCAGCGGACCATAGTCGAGATGAGCAATCGCCGCCGCGAGCGCGGGGCTCAGTTCATAACCGGCGCACTCGACCGTTTCGCCCTGTTCGAGCCGCTTCTGGAGATCCCCGACGCTGACCCGCTGGCCGCTTTCCAGCGACGCCGCCGCCCGCACCCGCAACCAGTGCCGGAGATGCTGGCGGCCACTGTCGACGGGGGCGACGAGAATGGCGCTCCTGACGGCAAGCCCCGTCGCCAGGGCATCGAGCGCCAGCAGGCAACCCAGGCGGAAACCCATCAGCAGAACGGGCGCGCCCTGCCCGGCAAGGTGCGTGGCGGCACACGCCACGGCATCGCGCCACTCCGGCCAGCCGGCATCGGCGAACGCGCCGTCGCTGTCCCCCGTGCCCGGCAGGTCGGGCAGCAACGAACCGACGCCCCGTGACGCCAGTCCCTGGCCGACCAGGCTCATCAGTCGCCGGGTTCGATTCATCTCCTCGGCGAACGGCGGCACGAACAGCAGGTTGCAGGCATTGTCGCGACCGATCGCGGGTGCGCGCCACAACGCCGGCATCCGGCCGGCGGCGCAGGTCAGTTCGACCGGGGTTGGCCAGCCGATATTGCTCAAGCGGCAACCTTCGCGCCAACAAAGTCGGCCAGGCTGCCCACCGTCTCGAACACCTCGGCGCTGATGTCCTCGTCGTCGATGAGGATGCCGAAACGTTCCTCCAGATGCGCCAGCACGGTGGCGATGGCCATCGAATCAAGCTCCGGCAACGCACCCAGCAAGGCGGTCTGGCGCGTGAACGCGGCGGCCCGGCCACCCAGCCCCAGGGCCTCGTCCAGCAAGGCCTTCAGTTGCGCCTCGATTGCCTGTGCCCGCTCGCTCATGGTGCCGTCCGGTCCCCCAGCCGCCGCCGCTGGCCGGCGACGTTCACTGTCGATTAGAATTGGCGGCGTTATACTGGCCTGATGAAGCGATGCAAAACCCAATCGACCGGACGCGCGTGACAGCCGGTGGTGCCACCTTGACGCTCGACACGCACGCCGAGGCCTCCTACCGGCTGGCGCGTCTGGCCGGCCTGATACCGGGCTGCGGCTTTCACCGCTATGTGCTGGTCGCCCAGCCGCGCGCCGGCCTGCCGGCGATGCCGCGCGGCTTCACCGTGACGCCGCTGACCGACGACGAACTGGCGGGCACGCCACTGGACACGCCGGCCGAGGCTGTGCGCCATCGCCGCGCGATGGGCGCCACCTGCCTCGCCGCCCGCGACGCGCACGGCACCATCACCGGCTTCCTGTGGCTGACCGACCGGCCGTTCCGCGAGGACGAGATCGACCTCTGGTACGAGCCCGGCGCGCACGCGGCGTGGGACATGGGGCTCTATGTCAGGCCGGCCTTCCGCCTGGGCCGCAGCTACGCCGCCTTGTGGGCGGGCGCCGCCGACTGGCTGGCGGCGCGCGGTTTGGACTGGTCGCTGAGCCGGATCACCGATTATAACGCCGCCTCGCTGGCCGCGCAGGCGCGCATGGGGGGACGCAAGGTGGGAACAGTGTGGGCACTGACGGTGGGCCGGTGGCAGCTCACCGCCTCGACCCTGTCGCCGAACTGGCGATGGCACCGCGTTGGCGGCGACGCCGCGCCGCGGCTGGCCCTGGGCGCGGTGGTGCCGGCGGCATGACCCCGGACCTGCCCGTCGACACCCTCGATGGCCTGGTGCGGGCCAGCGCCCGTCACCACGCCGGCCGGCCGGCCGTGAGCGAACGCCGGCGCGCTCTCACCTATGGCGAACTGGATGCACTGATCGACGAGGTGGCCGCCGGCCTGCTGGCGCTCGGCCTGCCGGCGGGGGCACGCGTCGGCGTCTACCTGCCCAAGCAGATCGAAACCGTGGCCGCCCTGTTCGGCGCGGCGCGTGCCGGCGGCGTGTTCGTGCCGCTGAACCCGGTGCTCAAGGCCCGCCAGGTGGCGCACATCCTCGCCGACTGCACGGTGCATGTGCTGGTCACCTCGCGCCAGCGCTGGGAAGGCCTGCGCGCCGCCGACGCGCTGCCGGCCACGCTGGCCCATGTCGTGCTGGTGGACCACGACGACGTGCCCGGCACGCTGGCCTGGGCCGACCTGCGACGCGGCGGCGGGCAGACTTTCCCGTCGACCGCCGAGGGAATGGTGAGTCTGTCGGCCTCCACCGACGGGGCCGACGGGGTTGCCGCCATCCTCTACACCTCGGGCAGCACCGGCCGGCCCAAGGGCGTGGTGCTGAGCCACCGCAACCTGCTCACCGGCGCGCTCAGTGTCGCGACCTACCTCGGCAACACCGCCGCGGACCGGCTGCTGGCGGTGCTGCCGCTGAGCTTCGACTATGGCCTGAGCCAGCTCACCACCGCCTTTCTGGTGGGCGCCGAGGTGGTGCTGCTCGACTATCTGCTGGCTGCCGACGTGCCGCGCGCGGTGGAACGCCACCGGATCACCGGGCTGGCCGGCGTGCCACCGCTGTGGACGCAGCTTGCCGATGCCCCGTGGAGCGAGGCCGCACGCAACTCCTTGCGCTATTTCACCAATTCCGGTGGCCGCATGCCCCGTCCGCTGCTTGACCGGCTGCGCGCGCTGTTTCCCGGCGCCCGGCCGTTCCTGATGTACGGCCTGACCGAGGCCTTCCGCTCCACCTATCTCGACCCGGCGCTGGTGGACACCCGGCCTGAGTCCATCGGCAAGGCGATCCCCTTTGCCGAAGTGCTGGTGGTGCGCGCCGACGGTTCGGAAGCCGCCCCCGACGAGCCTGGCGAGCTGGTGCATACCGGCCCGCTGGTGGCGCAGGGCTACTGGGGCGACCCCGAGCGCACCGCCCAGCGTTTCCGCCCGGCGCCGGCCTGCGCGCGGCTGGCCGCGCCCGGCGAACCGGCGGTATGGTCGGGCGACACCGTGCGCCGCGACGCCGACGGCTTCCTCTATTTCGTCGGCCGGCTGGACGAGATGATCAAGACCTCCGGCTACCGGGTCAGCCCGACCGAGGTCGAGGAGGCGCTCTACGCCAGCGGCCTGGTGCGGGAGGCCGCCGCCTATGGCATCGCCGACGACCGGCTGGGCCAGGCGATTGTCGTTGCCGCCGTGCCGGCGGCCGGGGACGTGGTCGCGGCCGTGCCGAGCGACGACGGGTCAGGCCCCACCGACGCGCTGCTCGGCTACTGCCGGCGCGAGCTGCCGGCCTACATGGTGCCGCAGCAGGTTATCTGGCGCGACGACCTGCCCCGCAACGCCAACGGCAAGCTCGACCGGGTGGCGATCGCCGCCGGCCACCCCGCCGCACCGGCGCCCACCTCCGCAGGAGACCCCGAATGACCCGACCCGGCCACGGTGATCGCGACGTCTGGCCTGCCGGCTATGGCGTCATCGCCGGCGAACTGGCGGTGGCCGGCCGGCCGGTGTCGGCGTGGATCGCCGAGGCCGGTGGCACGCCGCTGTTCCTCTACGACCGCGCGCTGATCGCCACGCGCATCGCTGAACTGCGGGCCGTGCTGCCGACGCGGGTGAAGCTGCACTACGCCATCAAGGCCAACCCGATGCCCGCGCTGGTACGGTTCATCGCGCCGCTGGTAGACGGGCTCGACGTCGCTTCGTCCGGCGAGCTGGACGTGGCGCTGACCACCGGCGCGCCACCCGCCGACATCAGCTTCGCCGGCCCCGGCAAGCGCGACACCGAACTGGCGGCGGCGCTGGCGGCCGGGGTCGTGGTCAACCTGGAATCGGAGGGCGAGATGGCCCGGCTGGCGGCGCTGGCGACCGCTGCCGGCCGACGGGCGCGCGCCGCCATCCGCGTCAATCCGGACTTCGAGCTCAAGGGGTCGGGCATGCGCATGGGCGGCGGCGCCAAGCCGTTTGGCGTCGACGCCGAACGGGTGCCGGCGATGCTGCGCGCCATGGTCGGGCTGCCGCTGGACTTCCAGGGTTTCCACATCTTCTCGGGCTCGCAGAACCTGTCCGCCGACGCCCTCATCGACACCCAGGACAAGACACTGGCGCTGGCGGCGGCGCTGGCGGCCGATGCCCCCTGCCCGCCGCGCCTGGTCAACATCGGCGGCGGCTTCGGCATTCCCTATGCGCCGGCCGACCAGCCGCTCGACCTCGCCCGCGTCGGCGCGGCACTGGCGGCACGCCTGGACCGGCTGGAACCCGCCATCGCGGGGGCCGAGATCGTCATCGAACTGGGGCGTTATCTGGTCGGCGAGGCGGGCGTCTACCTGACCCGGGTGATCGACCGCAAGCTCTCCCACGGTGAGGTGTTCCTGGTCACCGATGGCGGCCTGCACCATCAGCTCGCCGCCAGCGGCAATTTCGGTCAGGTCATCAAGCGCAACTACCCGGTGGCACTGGCCAGCCGCTTCGACCAGCCGGCGGCGGAAACGGCGACGGTGGTCGGCTGCCTGTGCACCCCGCTCGACCGGCTGGGCGACAAGGTGCCCCTGCCGGAGGGGCGGCCGGGCGATGTCGTGGCGGTGTTTCAGGCCGGCGCCTATGGACTCACCGCCAGTCCGACCCGCTTCCTCGGACACCCGGAGCCGCGCGAGTATCTGGCCTGACGAATCCGTCCAATACGGGCACCGGTGGCACAGGCAAAGTGACAGCCACTCAACGGTGCCGAAACGAACTGAATAATCAATGATTCACAGAGGGTTAATGACGACTCCCGGGGGTTGCGCCGGACCCCGCGCCGCCATAACCTGTCGTTACGCCTGCATTCACGAAAAATTCATCGTGGATAAGGCATTGACAATCCGATGACTGCTCAGACAAGGCTTGGGCAGTCGCAGCCGCTTTTTATGCGAGGGGGAAAGCCGTGACGTCTTCCATTTTCAAAGCTGGTGCCATGGTGTCGTGCGTTGCGCTGCTGGCGCTCGGCGGATGCGGAACCACCGCGAGCGGCGATCTGCCGTCAGCGCAGTTCGTCTCGCCGGCGGAAGGGCCGGGGCCTGACTACATCATTGGCCCGCTCGACACGCTGAGCATTTTCGTGTGGCGCAATCCCGAGCTGTCGACCGGCGTGACCGTGCGCCCCGATGGCCGCATCACCGTGCCGCTGATCGACGATCTCGCCGCCACCGGCCAGACGCCGACCCAGCTCGCCAAGGCGATCGAGGAAAAGCTCAAGGCCTACATCCAGAACCCGCTGGTGTCGGTGATCGTGAGCGGTTTCCAGGGGCCGTTCGCCCAGCAGGTTCGCGTGGTCGGCGAGGCCGCCAACCCGCAGGCGATCCCCTATCGCGCCAACATGACCCTGCTCGACGTGATGATCGCCGTCGGCGGCCTGACCGACTTCGCCGCCGGCAACCGGGCCCGCCTGGTGCGCTTCGACAAGGACAGCGGGGCGCAGCGGGAATATGCGGTCAAGATCGACAGCCTGATCAAGGACGGCAACACGAAAGCCAACGTGCGGATCGAGCCGGGCGACGTGATCATCATCCCGGAGAGCTTCTTCTGATCGGGACACGCGGCGCAAGCAGCCTTTCGGCCATGGGGCCGACGGGACGGGCCTGCGCCGGCTGGTGCGGCAACACAGAGGCGGGATAGTCGCGGGTCGGTCATCACAACGATGACGCGACCCGTTGACTTGCGTGTTGCCGCATTGCCGCCTGTCATGCGGCTTGCGTTAGTTTGGCTTTAAAGTCTGCGCGTTAGGAACATGAAGTCGAAAGGCGATTCGGTGCGCGGCCGGTTCAGTGCCGGCCAGGCCGATGCGAGGAGTGGGCGATGACTTCAATTTACGACCAGGTGATGTCCACCTTGTACATGGTGTGGCGCAAACGCTGGTACGGTCTGGCCGCCATGTGGGCGGTGTGCCTGGTGGGATGGGGCGTCGTCGCCACCATTCCCGACGTCTATGAAGCAACCGCCCGCGTGTTCGTCGACACCAACACGGTGCTGCCGCGGATCGTTGGTGCCGAGAGCACCAACGTCTATCGCCAGGTCGACATCGTCCGCCGCACGCTGGTCAGCCGCCCCAACCTGGAAAAGGTGATCCGCCGTTCCGATCTTGATCTGACGATCAAGGACGACACCGACATGGAAAAGCTGATCGCCGATCTGACCAAGAACATCAGCGTCAAGGAACAGGGCGGCGACCTGTTCACCCTCTCCTACCGTTCGGGCGACCCCAGCCGCTCCGACCAGGAGAACGCGGCCGTCGCCAAGCGCGTGGTGACCAACCTCATCAACATGTTCGTCGAAGGCAACATGGAGGGCAGCCGCGAGAGCTACAACGAGACGCGGCGGTTCATCGAGCAGCAGATCCAGGACTATGAGAAGCAGCTGGAGGAGGCCGAACGCCGCAAGGCCGAGTTCGAGCGTCAGAACCTCGGCTATCTGCCCGGTGACGCCAACTACAGCCAGCGGCTGGTCAACGCGCAGACCCAGCTGCAGGACATCGAGTTCAAGCTGCAGCAGGCGACGAGTTCGCGCCGGGCGCTGGCCTCCCAGCTCGCCAGCGTGCCGCAGACCATTCCTGGCGCCATGTTCTCGATGCCGGGCAGCGGCCCGCGTCTCGACCCGTCGACCACCGCCGGGCGCATCGAGACGCTGGAACGCCAGATCACCGACTCGCTGGCGCGCGGTTACACCGACCAGCATCCCGACATCGTGACGGCGCGCGACACCATCGCCCGCCTGCGCAGGCAGCTGGAGGCCGAGCAGCGGGCGCCCAAGAAGAACGTCGCCGATCCGATGGGTCAGCCCAATCCGGTCTATGTCGACCTCAAGAGCCGCCTGTTCGACAAGGACTCGGAGATCGCCTCGCTGGCCGCCCAGCGCGCCCAGTACCAGCGCGAGATTGGCAGCCTGACCTCGAAGGCCGAGACCATTCCCGGCATCGAGGCCGAGCGCGCCAAGCTCAACCGCGATTATTCGGTGCTGAAGGCGAAGTACGAGGAACTGCTGAAGTCCCGCGAGGAAACCCGCGTCGCCTCCGACCTCGACAGCAAGACCGACAAGGTGCAGTTCCGCATCGTCGATCCGCCGGAGGTGCCGCTGAAGCCGGTCGCGCCCAACCGGCCGATGCTGCTGGGCATGGTGATGATGGCAGGCCTTGGTGTCGGCATTGGCCTCTCCTTCCTGCTGAGCCAGGTCCACACCACCTTCGTCAGCATCTATAGCCTGAAGTCGTCCTTCCCGGGCATCCCGGTACTGGGCAACATCACGGCCATCACCTCGGAACAGCAGAAGGCGCAGGAACGCCTCAAGCTCGGACTGTTCGCCATCGGCTTCTTCGGCCTGGCGGGCGTGTTCCTGGCCCTGCTGATCCTCGAAATCAGCCAGCAATCCCAGGCCATCTGAGATCTTTCGGCGAAAGGCGCACGCGATGAGCGACGACAACAAAAAGGCGGGCACTCCCGAGGAAGGCGTCTCCCTGCTGGAACGGGCGGCGCGGAAGCTGGACCTCGCCCGCGCGGCGGCGCCGGAGAGCAAGCCGGCCGCGCCGGCGAGCCCGGTGGTCAAGCCGCCACTGGACCTGACCCCGGCTCCGGCGCCGGCTCCGGCGCCGGCCAAGCCGTCCAAGCGCGCCTCGTCGAAGCAGAGCCGGCGCGGCGAGATCGATCTCATCGCGCTGCGCGACAACGGCTTCGTGGTGCCGGACTCGCCCTCGACGCTGACGGCGGAGGAGTTCCGCATCGTCAAGCGGACGCTGCTGCTCAATGCGTTCGCCCGCGGCGACGGCGCCATTGCCAACGGCAACCTGATCCTGGTGTGCTCGTCGCAGCCCAACGAGGGCAAGACCTTCTGCGCCATCAACCTGGCGCTGTCGATCGCCTCGGAGCGCGACGTCACGGTACTGCTGGTGGATGCCGACTTCGCGAAGCCGGAAGTGCTCTCGACACTCGGCCTGGAAGGCGGCAAGGGGCTGATCGACGTCATCGCCGATCCGACCATCGACCTCGCCGACTGCCTCATCCGCACCAACATCGAGAACCTGTCGGTGCTGCCGGCGGGACGGCAGCACCACCTGACCACGGAGCTGCTGGCGTCCGAGCGGATGGGCGCGATGATCGAGGAGATCGCCCAGCGGTACCGTGACCGCGTCATCATCTTCGACTCACCGCCGGCGCTGGCCTCGTCGGCCGCCTCGGTGCTGGCGCTGCACGTAGGCCAGGTGCTGTTCGTCGTCGAGGCCGAGCGCACCCGCGAGCCGCAGCTGCGCGAGGGCCTGGCGATGATTTCGGGGTGCAAAAAACCGCATCTTCTGCTCAATAAGACACGGTTTGCGACCACAGGCCGCCGCTTCGGCGCCTACTACGGCTACGGCTACGGCTACGGCTACGGTTCCTGAGGTCGCCGGCAAGCAGAGGGGATCTCAATGGCGCGCATGGAGGGGGTTGTTATGCAGTCGCGGAGGCTGAGGCCGGGGGCGGCCCGCAATGTATCGGTGCTGCTGGCGGGCGCCTCGCTGCTGGCATCCGCCAGCGCGGCGCAGGCCAACGTCACATTCACGCCGCGCGTTGATGCCCGGGCGATTTTCTCGGACTCGGTGGGCGGCGGCGATGACTCCGGCGTCATCACCGTGCTGGCACCCGGCTTCTCGCTGAAAGCCGACTCGCGCCGGGTGAAGGCGCAGGCGGATTACGAGTTCAGCCGCCGGTTCGCCATTGACGGCGACCTGTCGGAAAAGCACCGCCACAAGCTCTCGGCCCGGGTGCAGTCCGAACTGGTGCGCGACTTCCTGTTCCTCAACGCCGGTGGCGTGGTGACCCAGGTGATGCGCGACCTGCGCGGCGCCGTGTCGGCGGACCCGGACGCCGACAACAACAACCTGTCGACGGTGTCGTCCTTCTACGTGTCGCCGTCGTTCAAGCAGGATGTCGGCTCGCTGGTCAATGTCTCGGGCAGCTACCGCTTCAGCTACACCAACCTGGACGATCCGAGTAATTTCTACCGGGAATCCGGCGAGAACTTCTCGCTGGCCCGCGCCTCCGACTCCTATAATCACGCCGCCACGCTCACCATCGCCAACCGCAACCCGTCGTCGCGGCTGCAATGGGCCATCCGCAACAATTTCTCGCGGGACGAGCGGGAAGACCTCAACGAGTTCCTGCGCACCTACACCTCGGTGCTCGACATCGACTATGCACTGAACCGCAAGATCCATCTGCTGGGCAGCATCGGCTACGAGGACCGTCTCGACCGCCAGGACAATATCCTCACCGACAGCACGACCGGCCTGCCGGTCCTCGACAGCGACGGACGATTGCAGATCGACCCCGCCCAGCCGCGACGCACGGTGTTCGACCGCAGCGGCCTGACGTGGGACGTGGGCGTCAAGCTCACTCCTTCCCGCCGGACCGAGCTGACGGTGCGTGGCGGGCGCCAGTTCGGCGATACCGTTTTCAGCGGCTCGCTGGCCTTCCAGGTCCGCGAGGGGCTGAAGATCACCGGCAGTTACAAGGAATCGCTGGATACCTTTGGCAACCTCTTCTCCGGCGAGCTGGACGGCCAGTCCTTCGCGTTCATGGTCAACGAGAATTATCGCGTCGGCCCGGCGCTGATCACCGTGCCGACCGAGAACGGCTATGCGATCGTCGCCGGCTCGATCAACAACGCCACCTTCCGGTCGCGGCGGGCTCAGGTGCAGGTCTCCTACCAGCGCGGCCGCAATACGTTGACGATGCTCGGCTATTACGACCGGCGCACTTTCCTCGACATCGGCCGCACCGGCGACAGCAGCACGCCCGCGCCCGATCCGACCGCCACCGGCAACGACGACAAGACATGGGGCGGCTCGCTGGTGTTCCGGCGCCAGCTCGGCCAGCGCCAGAGCCTGTCGGTGGATGCCTCCTACCAGAACTCCACCTACGCGCTGTCGCGCAGCCGCCAGGACGACTTCATCGGCGGCGGCATCAGCTATCGCATGGATCTTTCCGACAAGCTGACCGCCAGCATCAGCGCGCGGACCATCCACCGGATCAGCAACACCACCGGCGCGGATGACCAGTCCAATTCCGTGACCCTGGGCGTGAGGGCCAGTTTTTGAGGATGATCGTCATGATTGCGGGGAGAACACGGCATGTACACCGAGTTCTATAAGCTGAGCGGCCAGCCGTTTCAGCTGACCCCTGATCCGCGCTTCTATTTCGACACCCGCACGCACAAGAAGGCGATGGCCTACCTCACCTATGGCCTGAACCAGGGCGAGGGTTTCATCATCATCACCGGCGACATCGGCGCCGGCAAGACGACGCTGGTGGGCCATCTGTTCGACGCGGTCGACAAATCGCGCTTCGTGCTGGCCAAGGTGGTGAGCACCCAGCTCGACGCCGACAACACATTGAAGATGGTGGCCCATGCCTTCGGCATCGCCACCGACACGCTCGACAAGGCCGGTATCCTGCGCCGTATCGAGGACTTTCTGCGCATGCAGCACCGCGACGGCCGTCGTGTGCTGCTGATCGTCGACGAAGTGCAGAACCTGCCGGTATCGGCGCTGGAGGAGTTGCGCATGCTCTCCAATTTCCAGGAGGGCAACCGGGCGCTGCTGCAGATATTCCTGCTCGGCCAGCCGGAATTCCGCGACAAGCTCGCCATGTCGCCGGAGCTTGAGCAGCTGCGCCAGCGCGTCATCGCCACGCACCATCTGGAGCCGATGCAGGAAGAAGAACTGCCGGGCTATGTCTATCATCGTCTGGCGATGGTCGGCTGGAACAACGACCCGCTGTTCACCGAGGGCGCCTTCCGCCTGATGTACGACTATTCCGGCGGCGTGCCGCGTCGCCTCAACAATCTGAGCTCGCGCGTGCTGCTGTTCGGCGCCCTTGAGGAAAAGCACGAGATCGACGAGGCGATCGTCCATGAGGTCATCAACGACCTCAAGAAGGACAACACGCCGACCACCGGGCCCAAGCATATTTCCCAGCTCGACGCACCGCTGTCGGGCATCGGCCCGGTGCGGTCGAACCTGCCGCCGAAGATCCGCGCCGATCTGGCCGCCGCATCGGCGGAGGGGTTTGCCGGATCGCTGACGGAAGCGGAACTGTTGCGCCGGATCGACGTGCTCGAACGTTATGTCCGCGCTCATGATCGCACCATCAAGCAGATGCTGCAGATTCTGTCCGACTGGGCGGAAACCGCCACCGATCGCTTCGACAAGACGGGAACCGATGGCCAGTGACCTACCAGCGGGCGGGCAGCGCGCCGGACAGCCGGCGGCTACCTCGTCCATCGTCAATGCGATGAGCGTCGACATCGAGGAGTATTTCCAGGTCGGCGCTTTCGAGACATGCATATCCCGCGATCACTGGGACAGCCTCTCCAGCCGGGTGGACTACAACACCCAGGTGGTGCTGGATCTGTTCGCCGAGAAAAACGTCAAGGCAACCTTCTTCACCCTGGGCTGGGTCGCCGACCGTCAGCCGTCGCTGCTGCGACGGATCGTTGGCGAGGGCCATGAACTCGCGTCGCACGGCTATGCCCATGATCGCGTGTTCACCTTCTCCCCCGACCAGTTCCGCGCCGACCTCGATCGTTCGAAAAAGGCGCTGGAGGATGCCGGCGGTGTCGCCATCCACGGCTATCGCGCACCAAGCTTCTCCATCGGCAAGAACAACGCCTGGGCGCTCGACGTGCTGGCCGAACAGGGCTACCGCTATTCGTCGTCGGTGGCGCCGATCGCCCACGATCATTACGGCTGGCCGGAGGCACCGCGCTTCGCCTATCGGCCGATCGCCGGCCAACCGCTCATCGAGCTGCCGATCACGACAGTGAAAATGGCCGGCCGTACGCTGTCGTTCGGTGGCGGATTCTTCCGGCTGCTCCCCTACGACATCGCCCGCCGCGCCATCGCCAAGGTCAACAACAGCGAGGGACAGCCGGTGGTTTTCTATTTTCACCCGTGGGAAGTGGACCCCGATCAGCCGCGCGTCGCCAACGCCCCGCTGAAATCCCGCCTGCGCCACTATGTCAATCTCGGCCGGATGCGGGCCAAGCTCGCCCGGCTGTGCGACGACTTCGCCTGGGACCGGATCGACAACACCCTGAAGGTGACGAGCGATGTTTGTGTCACCGCCTGATCGCCCGCAGAGCACCATCGCGGTGCGTGCCATCGATGCCGCCGATCCGGCCGCACGGGCGCGCTGGGACCAGGCGGTGCGCGCACGCGCCGACGCCACCATGTTCCATCTCGCCGCCTGGCCGATGGCAATCGCCGAGACCTTCGGCCATCGGTTCTGGCTGCTGGCCGCCGAGCGGGACGGTGTCATCGTCGGCCTGCTGCCGTTGATTCTCGTGCGCTCGCGCCTGTTCGGCACCCGGCTGGCCTCCAACGCCTTCGCGGTCTACGGTGGCCCCCTGGCGGACGACGCGGACGTGCACGCCGCGCTGGATGCCGCCGCCATCAGGCTGCGCGACGAGACCGGCGCCAGCCTGCTGGAATATCGCAACCTGCACCGGCTGCGGCCTGACTGGCCGGCAAAGACCGACGTCTATGCCCGTTTCCGCAAGCCTATTCTCGACACGCCGGACGCCAACATGAAGGCACTGCCGTCCAAGCAGCGCAACATGATCCGCAAGGGCGAGAAAGCGGGACTGGAGGCCATCGAGGAGACCGGCGTCGATCCCGCCTGGCAGCTCTATGCCGAGTCCGTGCGTAATCTCGGCACGCCGGTATTCCCGCGCTCGCTGTTCGTCGCGCTGAAGCGCCACTACGGCGATGACTGCGTGATCCAGACCGTGCGGCACGAAGGCGTGGCGATCGCCGCCAGCCTGTCGCTGGTGTTCCGCGACGAAATCCACATCTTCTACGCCGGTGGCACCCGCGCCGGCCGGGCCGTCGCCGCCAACGACTTTCTGTTCTGGTCGGTCATGGAGGCGGGGCGCCGGCGCGGACTTGCCTCTTACGATCTCGGTCGCAGCAAGGTCGGCACCGGCGCTTACGACTTCAAGCTGAAATGGGGCATCGAGCCCGAGCCCCTGGCCTATGAGTTCCAGCTCGCGCCAGGCGCCGCGATGCCCGACATGAACCCCAACTCACCCAAATACACGCGGTTCGTTGAGCTGTGGCAGCGCCTGCCGCTGCCTGTCGCCAACTTCATCGGGCCGCTGCTGTCGCGGAGTCTCGGTTGACCATGGACGTGCTGTTTCTGGCCCATCGCATCCCCTATCCGCCCAACAAGGGGGACAAGATCCGTTCGTGGCACGTGCTGCAACATCTCGCGCAGCGCGCACGCGTGCATCTGGGATGCTTCATCGACAACCCCGATGACATGCAGCACCAGGATTATCTGCGCTCGGTCGTCGGTGGCGAATGCTGCTTCGTGCCGGTCGATCCGGTGAAGGGCAAGATCCGCGCCGTCTCCGCGTTGTGGAACAACGAATCGATCACCACCCGCTTCTATCCGCGCAGCCCGATGAAGGCGTGGGCGCAGCGGATGGTGAGCGAGCACAATATCCGGCGCATCTATCTTTATTCTTCGGCCATGGTGCCCTTCGGGCTGCCGCTGATGCGGTCCGGCCGCCGGGTGGTCATGGATTTCATCGACATGGACTCCGACAAGTGGCGCCAGTACGCCCGTTCGGCGCGCTGGCCGATGTCACGCATTTATGCCCGGGAAGCCGACCTGGTGTTCGGGCTGGAACAGCTGGGCGCGCACAAGGCGGACATCGCGCTGTTCGTCACCGAGGCGGAGGTCGCCAGCTTCAAGGCCGTCGCCGGCTCGGCCGCCCATGATGTGCGCGCGCTGCACAACGGCGTCGATCATGCCCGCTTCTCGCCCGATGGCGATTTCCAGCCGCTCGACCTGCCGGGTGCGCCGCGCCTGGTGTTCACGGGCGCCATGGACTATCTCGCCAACGTGGACGCCGTGAGCTGGTTCGCAGACGATGTGCTGCCGCTGGTCCGGCAAAGCCATCCCGAGGCGACCTTCACCATCGTCGGCGCGCGGCCGACACCCAAGGTACAGACGCTGGGCAAGCGACCCGGCATCACCGTCACCGGCACGGTGGATGACGTGCGCCCCTACATCGCCGCCGCCGACATCGCGGTGGCGCCGCTGCGCATCGCGCGCGGCGTGCAGAACAAGGTGCTGGAAGCCATGGCGATGGCCAGGACGGTGGTCGCTTCGGCCGCCGCCGCCCAGGGCATCAACGCCGAGGATGGCCGCCACTTCATCGTCGCCGACTCCGCGGCCGACATGGCGCGGGTGATCGGCGAACTCGCCGGAGACGCGCCGCGCCGGGCCGCCATCGGCCATGACGCCCGGGCGCTGGTGCTCGACCAGTACGACTGGGGGCACTGCCTGGCGACGCTTGACACCATGCTCGACCTTGATGCCTCGACGCACGAAACCCCGGACCGGGTGCCGGTGCCGATCGGAGGAGCCTCGGCATGAGGCATGATGACAACCCCGCCGCGGCAACGCCGCCGACGTCACCGGCGGCGCCGACGCCTGCCGGTCCGCCTCGTTTCTCCAGTGCCTGGCGCACCTACGGCCTGATCTGGCTGGCCACGGTGGCGGCGCTGCTGGTGCTGTTCCGCGCCGATGTCATGACCATGGTGGCGAAGTGGGAGAACGACGAGACGTTCGGCCACGCCTACATGATCCTGCCGATCGCGCTGTGGCTGGTCTGGATGCGGCGCCATGAACTGGCCCAGGTGGAGCCCAGGCCCTGGGCCTGGGGGCTTGTCGCCGTCGCCGGCTCGATGGCGCTGTGGGTGATCGGACACCTGGCCCGCGTCGCTTTTGTCGAACAGTTCGCGGTGCTGTTCGTCATCCAGTCGAGCATCCTCACCATCCTCGGCCTCAACGTCACCCGGACGTTGCTGTTCCCCATCGCCTATCTGCTGTTCATGGTGCCGTTCGGCGACCAGATCGTGCCGCAGATGCAGGACTTCACCGCGCATTTCTCGGTGCAGATGCTGCATCTGCTGGAAATCCCCGTCTATCACGACGGCATTTTCATCTCGATCCCCACCGGGGATTTCGAGGTCGCGGTCGCCTGTTCGGGCGTGCGGTTCATCATCGCCATGGTCGCGGTGGGCAGTCTTTACGCCAACCTCGCCTTCCGCTCGCCATGGCGGCGTGCGCTGCTGATGGTGGTGTCGGTGATCGTGCCGATCATCGCCAACGGTTTCCGGGCGTTTGGCATCATCTACATCGCCTACAAGACCGACAACGAATATGCCGTCGGCGTCGATCATATCGTCTACGGCTGGGTGTTCTTTTCAATCGTCATGATGGCGGTGCTGCTGATCGGGCGCACCTTCTCCGATCGCTGGATCGACGAGCCTGCCGTCGACGTGGCCGCGCTCGGGTTGAACCGCGGTGGCGCCGGCACCCCGGCCCAGGCGGCGCGCGCGCTGGCGCTGCTGGCCATGGTGGTCGGCGCGGGCGCCACCTACGCCTACTGGATCGACCACCGGCAGGCCGACGTGCGGTACAGCGGCCTCGCGGCGCCCTCGCCGGCCGGCTGGACACCGGCGACCTTCGCCGGCACCGAATGGAAACCCGTTTTCAACGGCGCCAACGCCGAACTGTTCCAGAGCTACCGGAACGGCGATGCCCGGGTCGACCTCTATGTCGCGGCATTTGATCGTCAGCACGACGACGTCGAGCTCATCGCCTTCGGCCAGACCGCCGTCGCCCCGGCGGAGCTGTGGACGCGCGCCATGGATCAGGCACGGACACTCACCATCGGTGGCCGGACGACGACCGGCGCCGTCATGCAGATCAACCGGTCGCGGACAATCGTGCGCGATGTCTGGCAGTGGTACTGGGTCAACGGCAAGCTGATCGCCGATCCTTACGTGGCCAAGATCGAGACGCTGAAGGCCAAGCTGTTCGGCGGCGACATGACGGCGGCGACCATCATCATATCCGCCGAGCGCCGGGAGGCCACGGTGCCGGCCACTGCCGAGATGCAGCACTTCGCCGACGCACTGGGTCCGGTGGAACCGGCGCTCGCGTCCATCCTGAAATCCGGAGCGCGCCCTCAATGAGCGGACACCGCCCCTCCCTGCACGAGTCACGCCGATGTGCGGCATAAGCGGCATCTTCGACACCACCGGCCAGCGCCCCGTCGACCGCGACCTGCTGGCGCGGATGACCACCACCATCGCCCATCGCGGCCCGGACGAGAATGGCTATTTCCTCGACCCCGGCGTCGGGCTGGGCCACCGGCGGCTGTCGATCATCGACCTGTCGTCCGGCCAGCAACCGATGAAGACGGCGGACGGGAATGTCGTCGTCGTGTTCAACGGTGAAATCTACAATTACCAGGAAACCCGCGCGCTGCTGATCGACTGCGGCTATCAGTTCCGCACCAACAGCGACACCGAGGTCATCCTCTACGCCTGGATGGAATGGGGCGAGGCCTGCGTGCAGCAGTTTCGCGGCATGTTCGCCTTCGCGCTCTACGACCGGCGCACCCAGACCCTGTTTCTCGCCCGCGACCGGCTGGGTGTGAAGCCGCTCCACTACAGCCTGCTGCCGGACGGCCAGTTGATCTTCGGTTCCGAACTGAAGGTGCTGCTGGCCCACCCCGGCCTGCCGCGGGCCATCGACGAACCGGCGGTCGAGGACTATTTCGCCTACGGCTACATCCCCGACCCGCGCACCATCCTGCGCGCCGCGCGCAAGCTGCCCGCCGCCCACACGCTGACCATCCGTCGCGGCAGGCCGGTGCCGGCGCCCCGCAGCTACTGGGATATTTCGTTCGAGGCCCGCCACAAGGGCAGCGCCGATGATCTGGGCGCCGAGTTCATCGAGCGCATGCGCGAGGCCGTGCGCATCCGCCTGGTGTCGGAGGTGCCGCTGGGGGCCTTCCTGTCGGGCGGCGTTGATTCCAGCGCCGTGGTGGCGATGATGGCTGGCCTGTCGTCGACACCGGTCAACACCTGCTCGATCGGCTTCGACGAGCCTGGCTTCGACGAAAGCGACTATGCGCGGCGTATCGCCGAGCGTTACCACACCAACCACCGCGCGCGGACCGTGGCATCGAGCGACTTCGCCCTGATCGACCGGCTGTCACAGGCCTATGACGAGCCGTTCGCCGATGCCTCGGCGCTGCCGACCTACCGGGTATGCGAACTGGCGCGGGAGAACGTCACCGTGGCGCTGTCAGGCGACGGCGGCGACGAGATGCTGGCCGGCTACCGCCGCTACCGGCTGCACATGAACGAGGAGCGGGTACGTGGCGCGCTGCCCCTGGGCTTGCGCGCGCCGCTGTTCGGCATGCTCGGCCGGCTCTGGCCCAAGATGGACTGGGCGCCGCGCCCGCTGCGCGCCAAGTCGACCTTCCAGGCGCTCGGCATGTCCAGCGAGGAGGCCTACTTCAATTCCATCGCCGTCACCCGTGACGATCGCCGACGGTTGCTGTTTACCGACGACTTCAGGCGGTTGCTGCAGGGTTATCGGGCGGGTGACCTCTACCGCGACACCATGGCCAACGCGCCGGCCGATGATCCGCTGTCGCAGGCGCAGTACGCCGACATCAAGATCTGGTTGCCCGGCGACATCCTGACCAAGATGGACCGCGCCAGCATGGCGGTCAGTCTGGAAGCACGCGAGCCGCTGCTCGACCACAAGCTGATGGAATGGGCCGCCGGCATCGCGCCGGACATGCGGATTCGTCATGGTGAAGGCAAGTGGCTGATGAAGAAGGCGCTCGAACCCTATGTCGACACCGACCTGCTGTACCGGCCGAAGATGGGCTTCGTGGTGCCGATCAGCCGCTGGTTCCGTGGCCCGCTGGCCGACGAGATCAGCGCCCTGGTCGACCGCTCCACGGCAATGGAGACCGGCTGGTTTGATGCCGGCTTCCTGCGCGCGGCGATCAGCGACCATCGGCGCGGCACCCGCGACAACAGCCGCCTGCTGTGGCAGTTCCTGATGTTCGAGAAGAGCGTCGGCCGCCTGCTCGACGCGCCCGTCAGCGTCGGAGCCTGATCCGGTGCGTGCTGCCCGGTTGCTGCTGACCGCGGCCCTGCTGGCCCTGAGCCCGCAGCCCGGCCATGCGCGGCTGGTGGACGCCGTGCGCCAGGTGCAGCCTTCCGTGGTTGGCATCACCACCTTCCAGGTCATGCGGTCGATGGCCTCCCACCTCGCCGGCACCGGCTTCGTGGTTGCAGACGGACGCCACATCATCACCAACTATCATGTCGTGCGCTCCAGCAACCCCGGCCAGCCGACCACCTTGTTCGCGCTGACCGCCAACGGTGGCCAGATCGACCGGCGCACCCTGACAGTGGTGGCGACCGACCGCGCGCACGACCTCGCCCTGCTGCGGCTGTCCGGCCCGCCGCTGCCGGCGGTCCGCCTGCGAGCGGACTCCGAGCTGCTGCCGGAAGGCAGCAGCGTCGCCATCACCGGCTTCCCCATCGGCACCGTGCTCGGCCTCTACCCGGCGACCCACGCCGGCATCGTCGCCGCGCGGCCGCCCAATGTCAGCCCGGTGCCCGACACCCGCTATCTCGATCCGGTGATGGTGGCGACACCGCGCTACGAGGTCTACCAGCTCGACATGGTGGCCTATCCCGGCCAGAGCGGCAGCCCGCTTTACGACGCCGAGACCGGCACCGTGATCGGCATCCTCAACGCCACCTTCATCAAGTCGACACGGGAAAAGGTGATCACCGATCCCAGCGGCATTGCCTATGCCATACCGGTGGGCTTCATCCGTCAGCTGCTGATCGAGAATGACCTGACGCCGTAGACCGCGACCGCGTGCGGTTGAAACGTCCTGAAAAACAACGCGACGCCGGTAGGTTGAGCCGCCCCGGCTTGCGGCGGGATGGCGTCCGCGCGGCGAATTCGAGCACCGGACAACAGCGCCACACACGACGGCCCTTCATGCCCCGTTGCCAGGGCCAATCCGGCGCGACGTTCTACTCGGGCACCGACTCCGGTGGCGCCATCGCCGCACCGTCGGCCACGGCGTCGTCCGGCGCCGCGTCGCCCGCTGCCGGCGCGATATCCGCCAGGCCCGTGGCATCGCGCTCCTCGGCCACCATGGCCGCGGCCGGCCGGCCGGTCACGGGCATTTCCGTGCCCGAATTGCGAATGAGCTGATAGAACAGGACTACGGCACACCCCCACCCAATCACGATACCCGCCACCCAGACGAGAATCGAGTTACGCAGGGAGAGACGGCCTGAGCTTGGTTCCATTCGTGCCATTCTGTTCTCCCGTCCTGCCGCTCGCCGCTTCCGGCGCCGACAGCTGTCGACCCAAATACTTGTCAAATGCATCACGCCGTTGACCGGTGTGCCGGCCCGCGGCGGCCGTTATGATAGTGACGCGCTATCAACGCGTCCCGCTATGATGCATTAAGCAAGTTCCAGGCCATTTCAGGAGCATGCCAAAATAGTTAAAAAAAACAAGATGAAACAACCGGGTGCCCGCCGGCCCCGTCAGACGGGTGTAAAAATGCTCGACGACTGCGGCGGATGACAGTCGCCGCATGCTTTCACTAACACCGCTCCGGTGCTCAGGAGGCGCGCGCCACCTTGGCCACACCGGCGCCTTCCGCGTCCAGCGCGTAGCCGGCCGAACGCACGGTGCGGATCAGGTCCGGCAGGTCATCGCCGTTGAGCGCCTTGCGCAACCGCCGAATGTGGACGTCCACCGTCCGCAGTTCGACATAGACGTCATGGCCCCACACCGCGTCGAGCAGCTGCTCGCGCGAGAACACCCGGCCGGGATGCTCCATGAAGTAGCGCAGCAGGCGGAACTCGGTGGGGCCAAGCTGCACCGGCGCGCCGTCACGGGTGACCTTGTGGGCGGCGGTGTCCATCTCGACGCCGCCGTAGGTGAGCGCCGCGCCGGACAGGGCGGGACGCAGACGGCGCAGCACCGCCTTGATGCGCGCCGTCAGCTCGCGCGGCGAGAAGGGTTTGGTGATGTAGTCGTCGGCGCCGGTTTCCAGGCCGCGGATGCGATCCCCTTCCTCGGTGCGGGCGGTGAGCATCAGGATCGGCAGGTTGGCGGTTTCCGGCTGCCGGCGCAGGCGGCGGCAGACCTCGATGCCGGAGAGGTGCGGGATCATCCAGTCGAGGATGACGATGTCGGGGTGTTCTTCCGCCGCCATCACCAGGGCTTCCTCGCCATCACCGGCGCGGGCGACATCGAAGCCCTCGCGTTCGAGATTGTAGGTCAGCAGCTCGGTCAGGTTGACGTCGTCCTCGACCAGAAGAACCTTGGGCTTCATGTGCATCAATCCTCGTCAGATTCCATGCCGTGGACGGAGAACGCTGTTTCGTCCCCCTTCGGCCGATCGGGTTCCATGTATTCGCCGGTGACGTTGAAGTGGACGATCTCGGCGATATTGGTGGCATGATCGCCGATCCGCTCCAGATTCTTGGCGATGAACAGAACATGGGTGGAGGGCGTGATCTGTTGCGGATTTTCCATCATGTAGGTCAGCAGCGCACGAAACAGGCTGGCGTAAAAATCATCGACGTGCTTGTCGCGCGACCATACCGTGCGCGCCAGCTCGGCGTCCCGGCTGGCGTAGGCGTCGAGGACGTCCTTCACCATCCGGGCGACCAGCTTGCCCATTTCCGGCACGATCACCACCGGCTGGATCGGCGACACCTGGGCAAGCGCCGTCGCGCGCTTGGCGATGTTCTTGGCATAGTCGCCGATGCGTTCGATGAGGGCGGCGATCTTCAGCGCCGAGATGACCTCGCGCAGATCGTCGGCCAGCGGCTGGCGGCGGGCGATGGTCTGGATGATGTGGCGTTCCGCCTCCATTTCCAGATGATCGATCGCCCGGTCGCCGGTGACGATGCGCATCGCCATTTCCGGATTGCGGCTGGCAAGCGCCTCGATGGCGCCCATGATCTGGGCCTCGGCGAGACCGCCCATCTGCGAGATGTAGGAGCGGAGCTGACGGAGATCGTCGTCGAAGGACTTGACGGTATGCGTGGTGGCCATGCTGGGTTCCTGCCTGTTCGTTGCCGTCGCGCTCAGCCGTAGCGGCCGGTGATGTAGTCCTTGGTCTTTTCCTTCTTCGGGTTGGTGAAGATCTCGGACGTCGGGCCATACTCCACCAGGTCGCCAAGATGGAAAAAGGCGGTCTTCTGACTGACGCGGGCAGCCTGCTGCATGTTGTGGGTCACGATGACGATGGCATAACGGCCGCGCAGTTCCTCGATCAGTTCCTCGATCTTGGCGGTCGCGATCGGGTCCAGCGCAGAGCAGGGCTCGTCCATCAGGATCACCTCGGGATTCACCGCGATGGCACGCGCGATGCACAGCCGCTGCTGCTGACCGCCCGACAACGCGGTCCCGGAGTCGTTGAGACGATCCTTCACCTCGTCCCAAAGGCCGGCCTTCTTCAAGCTGGTGGCGACGATTTCATCGAGCTCGGCGCGTGAGCGGGCAAGCCCGTGGATGCGCGGCCCGTAGGCGATATTCTCGTAGATCGATTTGGGAAACGGGTTGGGCTTCTGGAACACCATGCCGACACGGGCGCGCAACTGCACCACATCCATCTGCCTGTCGTAGATGTCCTGGCCATCAAGCCGCATCTCGCCGGTGACCCGCGCGCTGGCCACCGTGTCGTTCATGCGGTTGAGACAGCGCAGGAAGGTCGACTTGCCACAACCCGACGGGCCGATGAACGCCGTCACCTCGTCGGCACGCACATCGATGGACACGTCCTTGATGGCGTGCTTGTCGCCATAAAAAACATTCACGTTGCGCGCCGTCATCTTGATCGCGCCAGTGTCTTGGACTGTCATGGTCGCCTCGGTTGGGTTGTACATGGCGGACATCTCCAGTTCTTTCTACCAGCGCCGCTCGAATTTCTGGCGCAGATAAATCGCCAGGGCGTTCATCATCAGCAGGAAAACCATCAGCACGATGATGGCGGCCGATGTTTTCTCGACAAAGCCGCGTTCCACACTGTCCGACCACAGGAACACCTGCACCGGCAGCACTGTCGCGGGGTCGGTGAGGCTCGCCGGCACATCGACCACGAAGGCACGCATGCCGATCATCAGCAGCGGCGCCGTTTCACCCAGCGCGCGCGCCATGCCGATGATGGTGCCGGTCATGATGCCCGGCAGCGCCAGCGGCACGACATGATGGAACACCACCTGCAACGGCGAAGCGCCGATACCGCGCGCCGCGTCGCGGATGGAGGGCGGCACGGCCTTGATGGCGACGCGGCTGGCGATGACAATGGTCGGCAATGTCATCAGCGCCAGGGTGAGGCCGCCCACCACCGGCGCCGACCGCTGCATGCCGAAGGTGCCGAGAAACACCGCAAGGCCGAGCAGGCCGAAAATGATCGACGGCACGGCCGCGAGGTTGTTGATGTTGACCTCGATGAAATCGGTCAGCCGGTTCTTCGGCGCATATTCCTCCAGGTAGACCGCCGCCAGCACGCCAACGGGGAAGGAGATCAGCAACGTGACGAACAGCGTCAGCAGCGACCCCATGGTGGCGCCCCAGATGGCCGCCAGTTCAGGATCGCGGGAGTCGGCGGCGGTGAAGAAGCGGGTGTTGAAGCTGGTGCGAATGTCGCCATCCGCCTTGAGCTGCCGGTAATAGCCGAGCATCCGGTCGGAAATGCCGCGTTCCAGCGCCGGCAGATCGGCGTCGATCTGCCCCTTGTTCAGCATGTCGACATCGGTGGCCGCGGGCACCCAGAGGGTGATGCTCTTGCCCAGCAGCGCCGGATTGTCGACCAGGGTTTCGCGCAGATAGGCGGCGGTGCCGGGGCTCAGCAGTTCTTCGAGGTCCATCTGGTCGCCGGGATCGGTGACTTCGGGGAACCGGGCGATAAGGGCATCGCCGCCGATGAGCCCGTAGTCGGCCTGGCGCAGGCGATCCTCGGCGTCCGGCCCGGCAAGGTCCGCCGCCGTGATGCCCAGTGCTTCGGGCTTGAAGGCCACATTCAGGCGAATCTCGGTGGACTGGAAACCGGTGAGACCGTTGCCGGCAATCGAATAGAGCAGGAACGCCAGAAACAGCGCCGAGATCACCAGCGCCACCAGCCCCATGGCCTTGAAACGCGCTTCCCGCGCGTAGCGCTGGCGGATGCGCGCGACCATGGCCGGCGACGTCCAGTCGGTGGGCGTCAACGCGCCGTCGGCGAGAGCGGGCTTATTCATAGGCCTCTCGATACTTCTTCACCACGCGCAGGGCGTAGACGTTGAGGGACAGCGTGACGAGGAACAGCACCAGACCCAGCGCGAACGCGGACAGGGTCTTGGCGGAGTCGAATTCCTGGTCGCCGGTGAGCAGCGCGACGATCTGCGTCGTCACCGTCGTCACCGATTCAAACGGATTGACCGTCAGGTTGGCGGCAAGACCGGCCGCCATGACGACGATCATCGTCTCGCCGACGGCACGCGACACCGCCAGCAGGAAGCCGCCGACGATGCCGGGCAAGGCCGCCGGGATCAGCACCTTCTTGATGGTCTCCGACGGCGTGGCGCCCAGCGCCAGCGAGCCGTCCTTCATCGCCTGCGGCACGGCGGTGATGGCATCGTCCGACAGCGACGACATGAAGGGAATGATCATCACGCCCATCACCAGGCCCGCGGCCAGCGCGCTTTCCGACGACGCGCCCTCGATGCCGATGGCCTGCGCGAACTCGCGCACCGCCGGCGCCACCGTGAGGGCGGCGAAAAACCCGTAGACAACCGTCGGCACGCCCGCCAGCACCTCCAGGATCGGCTTGAGCCACTTGCGCACCAGCGGGCTGGCGTATTGATTGAGGTAGATCGCCGCCATCAGGCCCAGCGGCACCGCGACCAGCATCGCGATCAGGGTGATGAACAGGGTGCCCCAGAACAGCGGAACGGCGCCGAACGCCCCCGATGATCCCACCTGGTCGGCGCGGATCGCGGTCTGCGGACTCCAGTTGGTGCCGAACAGGAACTCCAGCGGCGAAACCTTCTCGAAGAAACGGAAGCTTTCAAACAGCAGCGACAGCAGGATGCCCAGCGTCGTCAGGATGGCGACGATCGACGCCGCGATCAGCAGCCCCATGACGAACTGCTCGACCCGCGTGCGCGCCCTGAACTGCGGCTTCACCTGCACGAAGGCATAGGCAAGACCGAGCCCGCCCAGCGCCAGGGCCAGGCCGCCGACCACCATGTTAGCGCGGGCCCCCAGCGTCGCGTAGACCCGGGCCGCCTCGGTGACGCCCGGCGTGAACGAGGCCTCCGTGCTGCCGTCCGCCAGCGACCGCACCTCGTTGAGGAACATCTGCGTCGCCATGCCCGCCTCGGGACGATCCGGCGCCGGCACCGAGGCCAGCACCGCCGGCTCGATGTAGCTCTGACCGAACAGCGCCCAGCCCAGCAGCAGGGCCAGCGGCGGCACCAGCGCCCACAGCGCGCTGTGCCACCCGTGGTAGCCCGGCCTTGAATGTACGGCGCGATAGTCGCCGTCCGCGAAACGCGAAGCCCGGCCCCGCGCCAGCACGAAGGACAGCGCCGCGAGGCCAAGAAGCATCAGGAAGACAGCGGTCATCGACATATATTCAACACCAGAAGGAAGGGGCGACCGGGGCCGCCCCTCGTTATTCTGCTCGGGATTACTTCACCGAGGCCGGATCAAGCAGCTTCAGCTGCGTCGCGTTGGCGGCCGCCTTGGCGCGATCAGCGTCGGCCGAGGCCACCAGACCGCGCCGGACGAGATAACCGCGCGGGCCCCAGGTGCTTTCCTTGGCGTATTCGGCCAGGAATTCCTTGATGCCCGGAATGGCGCCGACATGGGCGGCCTTCACATAGATGAACATCGCCCGCGAACCAGGGTACTTGAAGCTCTGCACCGTGGCGATGGTGGGCTGCACGCCATCGATGGCGACACCCTTCAGCTTGTCCATGTTTTCCTCAAGGAAGCTGTAGCCGAACGCCCCCAGCGCCTTGGGATCGGCCGCCAGCTTCTGCACGATCAGGTTGTCGTTCTCGCCGGCCTCGACATAGGCGCCGTCCTCGCGCAGCTTGGTGCAGACTTCCTTGTGCTTCTTCTCGTCCGACTTCTTCAGGGCCGCCATCGCCGGATTGGTGTTGCAGCCGGCCTCGATCAGCAGCTCGTTGAACGAATCACGGGTGCCGGAGGTCGGCGGCGGGCCGATGACGACGATCTTGTCGGCCGGCAGCTTCGGGTTGATGTCCTTCCAGGTCCGGGCCTTGTTCGGACCCTTGCCCCACGGATTGGCAGCCAGCGCCATGTAGAGCTCGCGACGGGTCAGCCCCATGTCGGGGCCGTTCTTGCTGTGCGCGATGGCAAGGCCATCCAGACCGACCTGGACTTCGATGATCTTGGTCACGCCGTTTTCGGCGCACTGCTTGACCTCGGAAGCCTTGATGCGGCGCGAGGCGTTGGTGATGTCCGGCGTGTTGGGGCCGATGCCGGAGCAGAACAGCTTGATGCCGCCGCCGGTGCCGGTCGACTCAACGATGGGCGCCCGGAACTTGGAGTTCGAGCGCGCGAAGGCTTCCGCCACCGCCGTGGTGAAGGGATAGACGGTCGACGAACCGACAACGCGAATCTGGTTGCGCGCCTCGGCGTGGCCGGCCATGGCGGTCACGGACGCGACCGCGGCGACGATCATCAGGCTCTTCTTCAGCACTGCATGATTCTCCTGTTTAATGAAGCCATGTCCGGGTGGACCATCCACCCGGAGACGCCCCAAGTTCGCGGACCGGTCCCGGGACCGGGCTGGTGCCGGCGTCCTTGTTCGACATGAGCGCTACGCATCCGGCGTGACCCGTCTATTACGCTTTTGTTGCAGTTCGATGACAATGGTCGATCACGGCCTGGGACCGCCGTCGCCGGCCCCCGCGCGCCCGGCCAGCGGCAGGGTGAAGGCAACCGTGGTGCCGACACCCAGCGTACTGGACACCTGCATCTCGCCGCGATGTTTCTCGACAATATGCTTGACGATCGCCAGGCCCAGCCCGGTACCGCCCATCTGGCGGGAACGCGCGGTATCGACGCGGTAGAAGCGTTCGGTCAACCGCGGCAGATGCTCCGGCGCGATGCCCTCGCCCTGATCGGCGACCTCGATGCGTACATGCGGCAACTGACCCGACGGCGGCGAATCGACGACCGAAACCGTCAGCGTGATCGACGTACCGCTGCGGCCGTATTTGAGCGCGTTCGACACCAGATTGTGCAGCACCTGGAGGATCTGGTCGCGGTCGGCGATTACCGGCGGCAGCGACTCGGGGATATGCTGTTCGATACGGCGGCTGTCGGCCTCCAGCCGCATCGCCAGCGTCTGGCCGACCTGGGTCAGCAACGGCCGCAGGTCGAGCGGCGTCGACGGCCGCACGTGCTTGTCGAGCTCGATGCGCGACAGCGAGAGCAGATCGTCGATGAGGCGGGCCATGCGCGCCGCCTCCTGCGCCATGATGTCGAGAAAGCGCACCCGGGCCGCCTTGTCCTCCGACGCCGGCCCCTGCAGCGTCTCGATGAAGCCGATCAGCGTCGCCAGCGGCGTGCGCAATTCATGACTGGCGTTGGCGACGAAATCGACCCGCATCCGTTCCATCAGCCGGGATTTGGTGACGTCCCGCATCGCCACCAGGATGCGCCCGTCATCAAGGTTGAGGACGTTGGCGCGCACGGCGAAGGTGCCTTCGGTGGGCGACAGGAACTGCACCTCGCCCTCCGCCGGCTGGCCGGTCAGCGACACGCTCTGGATCGCTTCCACCGCGCCGGGCTGCCGCAGGAACACGGTCAGCGTCTCACCCTCGATACCCGCGCCCAGCAACGCCCGCCCGGCGGCGTTGGCGCGCAGCACGATCAACTCGCGATCGACAATGAGCAGCGGCTCGGCCACCGCCTCGATCAGCTGCCGCACCTCGTCTCGGGCGGCCTGCTGTGCCAGATCAATGTTGATACGCTGCAACCGGTCGATGTCGCTGGCGCGCTCCCGCAGGTCCGAATCATAGGCCAGCACCAGGATCAGCGCCGCCGCCAGCACCGCGCAGACCGCGGCGCTGATCGGCTCGGCGGCAGCACCGACCAGCCAGTAGGCCAGCGCGGCGGCCAGTGCGGCAAGAGCCAGACGTTTGAGCAGGCGGCGGTTCAGGGGGTCCATATCATGATGTCCATCGGCGACTCGGCTGAAGCGAATGAGACCAGGCAGTCCTCCACGACCCGTTGCAGCAGGGCGGAAACACCGTCAATCGTCGGTATCCTTTACAGAGGCGATGTTGCAACTTCTTAACAAATCTGGATTATTGAGCAGAATCAGCAGATTGGCCATCTGGTATGGTTCTTGCTGCTGTTTTCATGGACATGAAGCTGGCATGGGTGATGTGCTGTCATCAATCGTGCCTATGTGATAGAAAGCAGCCGGGCAACCGACTGCGGATGAATGTGGGAAAAGGTGAAGCGATGAGCGACCAGAACTCGGACAACAATGTGGCGTCGCGGCGCCAGTTGCTGAAGCTGGGTGCCTTGGCGGCTCCCGCCGTGATCACGCTGAACTCGGCGCCGGCGATGGCGCAGGCCGTGTCGTCGACGCTGATGTGCGAAGTGCCTTTCCCCGAGCGCGGCCAGGAGCGGCTGTGCCGCGACGGCGCCACCCGCTACTACCCGGGCGGCTATGTCGACGGTCAGGGCTATGTCTGCGGTCAGGATGCGGAGTTCAAGCCGTCGACCCATGGCGGCGGCAGCATCGACTACGCCGGCCAGACCTTCAACGGCAACCAGATCGTCAACCAGCTGGCGCCCAATCGCTTCTCCAACCCGCAGAAGGCCTACTACAACTACGTCAAGAAGTTGCAGCAGGGCGAGTATGGCTATTCCTGCTTCACTTCGTTGAACAACCAGGGCCTGCTGCCGTAAGGCGTCATCGCGGAATGTTCAGGTTTGCGTCAGGGCGTGGGGCTCTTCTATCCTGACCCCACGCATTGAGGCAGGCTGTGAGCGAGCGTTACATTTCCCACATCCATCGCGACTGCGTCATCCGCGAGGCGGATGGCATCCATTTCCTGTATCATCGCCCGGCTGGCCAGACCCATATCCTGCCACCGCACGCCTACCTGCTGCTGGAGGCGGCGGCCGCCGCGCCGGCCAGTTTCGACGACCTGCTGCGCGCGCTGGCAACCGGCTACGCGCTTGATGGCAGCGCCGAGGAGCGGGCGGGCCTGCTGGAACACCTCGCCACCCTGATCGAGGCCGGCCTGATCGAGACCATGCCATGAACGGCGGGCGGCTTGCGTCACGCGGCGGTCTGGATTCGACCCTGCGGGTCGGGCCGGTGCGCTATCGGCTCCGCACGCCGCTGCCCTCGGTCGCCCGCGATATCCGTGCCGCCTATCAGGGCTATCCGTTCGACGACCCCGACGACTGCGCCGAGTTCGAGGTGAACCTGCGGCCCACCCGCTGGTGGCGGCGGTTCATCCGCCCGCAGATCACCGTGCGCACCGACATCCACACCCCCATGGTGCCGCTGCCGGGCAGCATGGGGCTGCTGGCGGCCGAAATGGGCATGAACCTGCAGGTGGCGCTGGGCATGCGCCGCTGCCTGCTGCTGCACGCCTCGACGGTCGAACGCGACGGCCTGGCCTACATCTTCCCGGCCGGCTCGGGTTCCGGCAAAAGCACGCTGTCGGCCGCCCTCGGCTTTTCCGGCGACTGGCGGTTCATGGGCGACGAATTCGCCCTGATCGACCTCGATACCGGCCTGGCGCTGCCGTTCCCGCGGCCGATCTCGCTGAAGAACCAGTCGATCGCGGTAATGCGCGCGCTTGCCCGCGACGGCGTGTTCAGTGCCGCCTTCGAGACCAGCCACAAGGGCACCATCAGTTTCCTCACCCCGCCGGCCGACGCCATCCGCCGCATGAACGAGCCCGCCCGGCCCGCCGCCATCATCTTCCCGACCTTCGAGGCCGGCGCGGCGCCCCACGGCGAGGCGATGACACGAGCCGACGTGTTCGTCCATCTCGCCAGCTCGTCGGCCAACTTCGACTTCCTCGGCGAGGCCGGCTTCGAGACCATGTGGCGGCTGGCCGAAACCTGCCCCGGCTTCATGCTGCGCTATGGCTCGACGGCGGCGGCGATCGAACTGGTGGACGCGGTGCGACGGACGGTGACGCCATGACCGGACGCCCGGCCCTCCTGCTGGCGCGCCTGCTGCGCGCGCCCGAGACCGATCAGGGCCATACCCCCGCCACGTGGTCGGCGATCCTGCGCTGTGCCCGCCATGAGGGGCTGGCGGGCGCGCTCGCCCACCGGCTGCGCGAGACCGGACGCTGGAATGACGTGCCTGATCAGGTGCGGGCGATCCTGCGCAACGCCGAGATCGACGTCGCCCATGGCCACACCCGTGCCACATGGCGCGCGCGCGGCATCGGCCGGCTGCTGCGCGATGTCGGCTGCCCGCTGATCCTGCTCAAGGGCACCGCCTATGTCGCCGCCGGCCGACAGGCGGCGAACGGTCGCTCGGCCGGCGATCTCGACATCCTGGTGCCGCGCTCGTGGCTGGGCGCGGTGGAGGCTCGGCTCGCCGACGCCGGCTGGCGTATCGTCGCCACCGACCCCTACGACATCGCCTATTATCGCCAGTGGATGCACGAACTGCCACCCATGGTGCATGAAACCCGGGGTGGCGAGCTGGACGTGCATCACACCATCCTGCCGCTGACCCACCGCCTGCGGCCCGACGCGGCGGCGCTGGTGGCGGCAGCCCAGCCGCTGCCGGACAGCGACTGGCGGGTGCTGTGCCCGGCCGACATGGTGCTGCACAGTGCCGTCCACCTGTTCTGTGACGGCGAGTTCACCAAGGGGCTGCGGAACCTGTGGGATCTGCACCAGCTGCTGATGGAGTTCGGCCGCGACCGGCGGTTCTGGGACGATCTGGTGACGCGCGCCCGCCTGCATGGGCTGGAGCGCCCGGCGGCCTATGCCCTGCGCTACACCCAGCGGCTGTTTCATACCCGGGTCGAGGCCGGCGCGCTCGCGGCGCTGCGGCCGGCGCTGCCCGATGGCGCGGCGCGCGCGCTGATGGACGCGCTGGTGCTGACCACCCTCGCCTCGGCCGGGCCGGACACGCCGGGTCCGGCGGCACGCGCTGCCCGCTTCCTGCTGTATGTCCGCGCGCACTGGCTGAAGATGCCGCCCGCCCTGCTGGCCCGCCACCTGTGGACCAAGTGGCGGATGCGCCGCCAGGGCACGCGTCGGGGCTGACCGCACGCCGACCCCCGGCGTCATTCGCCCGGCCGCGCACCGGCCTCGATCAGGACCAGCCCAGCCGCCAACGACAAGGCACCGAAGATCAGCCGCGCCTGCCGCGATTTGCCGTGACCAGCGCCGGCTGCAACGTGTCGTAGTGATCGATCAGCACATCGGCGCCAAGTTCGGCCGGCGGCACCGGCGTGAAGCCGAAACTCACCGCCACCACCGGCACGCGCGCGGCCCGCGCCGCCGCGACATCGACAGGCGAATCGCCGACCATGACGCTCGCCGCCGGCGCCTCGCCCAGCCGGGCGATGGTCTCCAGCAGGTGGCGCGGGTCGGGCTTGCGCACCTCCAGGCTGTCGCCGCCGAGGTTGACGCCGAAATAGCCGGCCCAGCCCAGCGCATCGATCAGCGCCACGCTCAGGCCGACCGGCTTGTTGGTGCACACCCCCAGCGCGATGCCGGCCTCGCGCAGTGCCTGCAACTGCGTCTCCACCCCCTCGAAGGGTCGCGAGCCGACGCACAGGTTGCGGCCGTAGAAGTCGAGGAACGCCGGCAGCAGATCCTCGACCTGCTCGGGCGTGCCGCCGCCGGTGTGGGCCAGGCCGCGCTCGATCAGCTTGCGCGCGCCGAGCCCCACCATGTCCTTCACCGTGTCGATGTCGACCGCCGGCCTGCCGGCCAGTCCGAGCACGTGGTTGGTGGCCAGCGTCAGGTCGGGTGCGGTGTCCACCAGCGTGCCGTCGAGGTCGAACACGACGCAGCGTGGCAGAGACGGGTCGGCTGTCGGTACGGTCATGGTATGTTTCGGGCCCGGTTATGGAATTGGCAATGGTCCTGTGGCACATGGCAGGCAGAGAGTGCAACTGACGCGCAGAGGATGGAGGGGTTCCATGACGCAAGGTCTGGCCGGGCCAGGGGCCGCCGGGCAGGCGCCCACGGCGGCACCCGTGGCGGTGATCGTGCTCGCCGCCGGCAAGGGCACGCGGATGAAGTCGGACATGCACAAGGTGCTGCACCCGATCGGCGGGCTGCCGATGGTGGGCCATGTGCTGGCCGCCGCCGATGCCCTGGGCGCCGAGCGCCGGGTGCTGGTGGTGGGTTCGCTGAAGGAGCAGGTGGAGGCCGCCTTCGGCAGCCGCGCCAGCATCGCGCTGCAGGAGCCGCAGCTTGGCACCGGGCATGCCGTGCTGGCCGCCCGCGAGGCGATGGCCGGCTTCACCGGCGATGTGCTGATTCTCTATGGTGACGTGCCGCTGGTGCGCGCCGACACGCTGCGCGCCATGCTGACCCGACTGCACCTGCCGGTGGGCGGGCGCGACCCTGCCTGCGTGGTGCTGACCTTCCGCCCGGCGGACCCGGCCGCTTACGGTCGCGTCATCGTCGACGGCGACGGCGCCATCGCCAAGATGGTCGAGTTCAAGGACGCCAGCGCCGACGAGCGCGCCATCACCCTGTGCAACTCCGGCATCATGGCGGTGCGCGGCGACCGGCTGTTCGCGCTGCTCGACCGCGTCACCAACGACAATGCCGCCGGCGAATATTATCTGCCGGACATCGTCATGCTGGCCGCCCGCGACAACGAGCCGTCGGTGGTGGTCGAGACCAGCGAGGATGAAGTGGCCGGCGTCAATTCCCGCGTCGAGCTGGCGCAGGTGGAAGCCGTGTTCCAGGCCCGCCGCCGCCGCGAGGCGATGCTGGCCGGCGCCACCCTGATCGCGCCGGAGACGGTGTTCTTCGCCCACGACACGGTGATCGGCCGCGACGTGGTGATCGAGCCCAACGTGGTGTTCGGTCCCGGCGTCTCGGTCGCCGATGGCGCGGTCATCCACGCCTTCTGCCATCTGGAGGGCACGACGGTCGGCCCGCGCGCCGAGGTCGGGCCGTTCGCCCGCCTGCGCCCCGGCGCCGAGCTGAAGGACAAGGCCAAGGTCGGCAACTTCGTCGAGATCAAGAAGGCGGTGCTGGAGGCCGGCGCCAAGGTCAACCACCTCACCTACATCGGTGACGCCTGGGTGGGGCCGAAGGCCAATGTCGGCGCCGGCACCATCACCTGCAATTACGACGGCTTCTTCAAATACAAGACGACCATCGGCGCCGGCGCCTTCATCGGCTCCAACACCGCGCTGGTGGCGCCGGTCACCATCGGCGAGGGCGCCATCGTCGGCGCCGGCAGCGTGGTGACGCAGGATGTGGCGGCCGATGCGCTGGCGGTGGCCCGCGGCGCGCAGTCGGCGAAACCGGGCTGGGCGGCGCGTTTCCGCACGGCGATGACGGCGAAGAAAAAGGCAGGATAAGCAAGATGTGTGGCATCATTGGCATCATTGGCACTGAAACCGTCGCCGACCGGCTGCTCGACGGCCTGAAGCGGCTGGAATATCGCGGCTACGATTCCGCCGGCATCTGCACCCTGGTCGACGGCCAGCTGACCCGCCGCCGCGCCGAGGGCAAGCTGAAGAACCTCGAACGCCGGCTCTACGACGAGCCGCTGCCGGGCACGCTGGGCATCGCCCACACCCGCTGGGCGACCCATGGCGCGCCCACCGAGTACAACGCCCACCCGCACGCCACCCGGCATGTGGCGCTGGTGCACAACGGCATCATCGAGAACTTCAAGGAACTGCGCGGCGAGCTGATCGCCGCCGGCTGCCACTTCGAGTCCGAGACCGACACCGAGGTGGTCGCCCACCTGATCACCCGCGAGATCGAGCACGGCGTCGCCCCGGTGGAAGCAGTGCGGCGCAGCCTGAAGCGGCTGCACGGCGCCTTCGCGCTGGCCATCCTGTTCACCGGCCACGACGACCTGCTGATCGGCGCCCGCCGCGGCAGCCCGCTGGTGCTGGGCCATGGCACGGGCGAGATGTATCTGGGCTCCGACGCCATCGCCCTGTCCGACCTCACCAACCGCATCTGCTATCTCGAAGAGGGCGACTGGTGCGTGCTCGGCCGCGACGGCGCCCAGGTCTATGACGAGCACGACCAGCCGGTCAGCCGGCCGGTGACGCTGTCGACGGTGAGCGGCGGCCTGATCGACAAGGGCAACTACCGCCACTTCATGCTGAAGGAGATCCACGAGCAGCCGACCGTGGTCGCCCAGACGCTGGGCACCTTCCTGCAGCCGCTGGAAGGCAAGGTCGGCCTGCCGGCGCTGCCGTTCGATCTCGCCACGGTATCGCGCGTCGCCATCGTCGCCTGCGGCACCAGCTATTATGCCGGCATGGTCGCCAAATACTGGATCGAGCAGCAGGCCCGGGTGCCGGTCGAACTCGATATCGCCTCGGAATTTCGCTACCGCGACCCGGTGCTCACCCCCGGCGGGCTGGCGCTGTTCATCTCCCAGTCCGGCGAGACCGCCGACACGCTGGCAGCACTGCGCCACTGCAAGGCCCACGGCCAGCACACGGTGGCGGTGGTCAATGTGCCGAGCTCCAGCATGGCCCGCGAGGCGGACGCCGTGCTGCCGACCCACGCCGGCCCCGAGATCGGCGTTGCCTCCACCAAGGCCTTCACCTGCCAGCTCGCCACGCTGGCGGCCTTCGCCATCGCCTTTGCCCGCGCGCGCGGCGCCATCGATGCCGGCCGCGAGGAAGCGCTGGTGCAGGCACTCACCGAAGTGCCGGCGCGGATGAACGAGGCGCTGGCCCACGACGAGGCGGTGTCGGCCATCGCCCACGGCGTCGCCAAGGCCACCGACGTGCTCTACCTGGGGCGTGGCCCGGACTACCCGATCGCGCTGGAAGGCGCGCTGAAGCTGAAGGAGATCAGCTACATCCACGCCGAGGGCTATGCCGCCGGCGAGATGAAGCACGGGCCGATCGCGCTGATCGACGAGACGGTGCCGGTGGTGGTGGTGGCGCCCTCAGGGCCGCTGTTCGACAAGACCATCTCCAACATGCAGGAGGTCATCGCCCGTGGCGGCCAGGTAATCCTGATCTCGGATGCCACCGGCATCGACGGCCACGGCGACGGCCTGCTGGAAACGCTGGAAATGCCCACGGTCGACGGCTTCATCGCGCCGCTGGTCTATGCCGTGCCGGTGCAGCTGCTGGCCTACCACGTCGCCGTCGCCAAGGGCACCGACGTCGACCAGCCGCGCAACCTCGCCAAGTCGGTGACGGTGGAATAGCGGGCGCGGGCGAACGCCTGCGCTGGAATAACCCGACCCGCCTTAACCAGAGCCCCGCGTCACCCGGCGCGGGGTTTTGATTGTGGCTGAATGAAAGTACTGTGGCAGGTCAGGCCCGAATTCTCGATAAGGAACAAACCGTGGCCACGCGATCTATTGTACGTCGCTTCTCTAAGCAGATCATCTACATCCGAGAACTGAGCCTGGATCGCGTTCATCGTTGTCCAATATCACAAGGACTTGGCCGACTCCTACAATTCTTTGAATTAGCGATGATCGAGGGCTACGACCGCGCCGCCTCAGCGGCGATGTGTCCTGCCAGCGTGGTGACAAACGTTTTCAGGCTAGTGAGCTCGGAAAGCCCGCAGAATTCGCCCGTGGCCGAGGCAGAGCGTGGCGACGCCAAGAGTGCGGCGGCGGTGTAGAGATTCTCTTTCACCAGCCGTTCACACAGCAAATCGTACCGCTTCAGGTACGATGCGCCTTGGAATTCCGGGAATACCGGGAAATGCGGCGAGCGGTCACGGACAGGCAAGCGCGAACGCGGCTCATCCTCCACCATCATCAGCCAGCCAAGGAACGGCTTGGGTTGGTTGCCAAGTGAGCCTTCGCGATAGGCCGTCCAAAAATCATGCGCCGTGCCGATTGCTTCCTCGGTCCGGTTGTTGAAATTGTTGCCAAAAGACGGGCCAACCTGACTCTTGAGCTCAACCGCGGGTCGCGTCCGTCAAGGTGGTGTAATTTCGGCTGTGGCCGTGGGCCATCGTCAGGCGGCTTTGGCGGTGATGTGTAGGGGCTGATTTTCCTCCTCGATCATGGGTTGGTTGAGTTCGGCCATGCCTT